>CAUZJO010000021.1:0-38905 GCA_963580245.1 Candidatus Sumerlaeia bacterium
CGATGGCTTGCAGTTCAAACTTGAACAGATCGCCTTGCAGGTCTTCGCACGGGGAGGGCTTGGGTTTCATGGCGCCAACTTTGGCAAGGTTTCGGCGGCGACTGACCGCTTTTCTTGCAAAACTATAGACCACCCACCAGCGTTTTGATCCCATTGTTGTTGGGCAAGGGGTCTTTTTCAGGATCGACTATTTTGTCGCGGGGGCGCAGTTTACGGCAGGGACCCCATTTAATATTGCGACGGGATATCTGGCCAAAGTCGAAGTAAAAGCAAGAAACTCCGCCGACCCCATTGGGGCTCTATACGACTAAGTTCTCATTTTAATGGACATGAATCCGGAGGCGACGAATTACGGCGGCGGATGATGAGGCATCCTGGGAGGTGCGAGATGGTTTCAAATGATCACGACAAGGCACGCGGATTGGACATCGACCGACTCCAAAGCCGGACGGCGCAACCATGTGGTACATGCGGCCAATCAGGGCGGATTCGAGTTAGAGGGAACCTCTAAGAATCCGGTTTGCAGTCATCCCCACGGGACTCCAATTCATTATCGGTTTGATTTCCCGCCTTCGCTGGCCTCCTTCGCCAAAGTAGCTTTGGCTACGGCGGCTGAAAAACTACGGCGGGCTGAAAGCAATCGTCCCTACCGGGACTGAATTCCAAGAGGCGCCTTGATCCCTCTGCCTCAGCGTGAAGTCTCCGGATCCCCCTTCTGCTTCCCCTCTTCGAACTCCCTGAGCCCCGGATCGATCCAAGCCTGCCAGGGGTAGTCGCTCAGGACCTGGTCGGTCGTGCGGACGAAGCCCTTGTAGGCCCAGATTTTGACCGCCGCGTCGTGCAGTTCGGGGACGCTGGAGTAGGTGGCGTCGGAGACCAGGATGGTTTGGTAGCTGCGGTCGTAGGCGCCGGCCATCGTCTGCGAGACGCAGCATGGCGTGTCGTGACCGACGAAGAACAGCGTCGTGATGCCGTTCTCGCGCAGGAGATTATCGAGCGCGCTGGTGGAGAAGGCACCGCTCGAGAACTTCGCAATGAGCCTGTCGCCAGGCTTGGGCGCGATCCTGGAATTGAAACCGGTCGGTTGCGGCGCCCCCCCGATCCCCAGATAGACGACCATCATCTTTTTCTCGCGAAACATGTTGACGAGCTTCTCCACGTTGGGCAACAGGACATTGTCCATCTGATCGCCCCAGTTCGCGGCCTGCTCGGCGTCAAGCTCGGCGATGCGGCGACACCAATCGCTCTGGCTGAAGGGCAGGCGGCCGGCGTTGAGGTCGACCACAATCAACGCGCAGCGCCTGGGTTCGATCCTCTGGATGTATTCGCGATAGCCCCTGACCGTAATCTTCACCCACCCATCGATGCCCGATTCCGTCCCGCCTTCGGTAAACGGAGAGAAGAACCGGTTGGGGTCAAACGTGTGCGTATTCCACTCGGTCGCGTCCGCCGGGGGGCTCTCGGACTCTTGGGCGGGTTCTTTCGCCTCCTCGGCCACCGCCGCCGCGATCAGGGCGACGAGCAGCATTGATTGCAAGAACGGACGAATCATGGTCGCGCGCATTTTATTGTGAACCTCCGTAACTGAGATCGATTTTTCAAACCGTGCCTGGATCCGGTCACGGTTGGGATGTTTGGGCGTCATCAGCGGTCCGCAAAACCGCTGGTACTCAAAAAGCGCACAAGCCTATACACGGTTGTGTGGTGAGTCAGACCACGGGTATCGGGTTGATGCGTGCCGCAGAACATCAAGAGTACCCGCCGGCGCCGCAAAAGGTCGTCGGTCACTTTATCTTCTCGAATCAACTCGTAGGGAACCTCCCGTTCTCCCATCTGAACCATCATGTCAACGTGTTGCCAGCCGAAAATATCGGTGAATACACTGAACAGCCGTACCCGCCGGTTCCGCGCCGCCCAGGCGACCAATTGGTCATAACGATCATGGCATCCGTCCAGGATGTAGACTTCTTCAATGTGGTCTTCCAGACCCCCATGCTCCACGCAATACGTGATCACCCGATAACCCGCGCTGTGACCGGTCAAGGCGATCTTCCCGAGGCGGGCCGAGTCGTCGATTTTGCCTTCCTGCTTCAGCGTTTCCACGACCTCGAGAACCAGTCGCTTCAGGCCGTCGGGATCCTCCAGTTTGCCCCCGCCAAGGTCGGCCGCGATACGGGGTCCCTGCGGCACGACCATGATCACGTTCTTGCCGCTCTCATGGACTTGTTTACGCAGGTTCCAATCTTCCTGCTTGAACGAATTCTCCACGTTCATGTAAGCGCCGTGAAAGAAGATCAGCAAGTCAACCTCATCACCGGCGCGATATCCCCGGGGAATGAAAAGGCCCACGCTACTGTCCACATAATGCGGATCGCGCGGAAAAAACTCCTCCTCAAACTTGGTCACCCAATGTCCATCGCGCGGCGGTTTGTACAATTGCTTAAACGTAAAACCGTCTTTGCGACTCTCGTGGGGATACGGGGCGTTCTGCATCTGAAAGACGGAGGTCTCTCCATATTCGTTCACCTCCCACTCCGCGCTCGAACGATCGCTACTGGAACAAAAACATAGGAATCCCACGAGGAGTAGCAGGAATTTTGTTTGTCGCATCATCATCGGCTCCACGAAAAGAAAGTTATGGCGAGTCTCCCCCAGGGGGCTCGCCGGCTTCGGTCAACTTGTCAACCTTGCTGGATTCCAGCTCCCCTCTTTACGCGTGGACACTCGACACTCCCACTATCATCGACACGAAAGATACGCTGGATTCTCTCAATGGAAGAGCAGCCACTTAGAAGAGGAGACTCCGTTCTCGGGACCAGGAACGTAGTCCACGGTATTTCCCGGGACTGAGACCGTCTGATTCATATTATCCCGCGCCACGACACCGTAATATTGCGGGCCTATCGCGTACGGGTAGGCGGAATCGCCGTCCCCGTCAATCGTGGCGAAGTAAGCGTAAGTCCCATCTAGATTTTTGGGGGTGACCGTGGTTCGTCCGTTGTGTTCGTCGAGATCGCCCAAATCAGGCACGTACTCGAAATCCTCGATATAACGGCCGTCGAAGTTCCCCGACGGCGCGGGCTGCGGCGTCCGTTCCCCGGATCTGAGCCGATAACTGCTCTCCATGCGAGTAACCCCACCCGTGCCGTCAGGATTGGTAAATCCGTGGGGGCCGTAGACGAGAAACCCATCAAACGCGAAACCAAGGATGGGAGAGTGGGAACCGCCATCGTCTCCGAGCTGGGCGCGAAGGCTGGGCGATTGTTGGTGATGGTGATATATTCCGGAATCGAAACCATTGACCGGGGGCTCCGGCATGGGCCCCGCGATAGGCGCTGGGTGCTCTAAAGCGGCATCGAATCCATTATCCGTGTTTGGCAATAGTCCACCCCCAACCGTTACGGCATTCTGGTGCCAAACGTCGAAATCCACATGGCCGTCCTCGGCATTGAAGAGGGCGACTCCATTAACCCAGACGCCAATCGCCCCAAGTGGCACCTCGGTTTTGGTTCCGATCTCCTCCATGGGAGTTTTCGGTATGCGAAATAGCCAGTTTCTGTCGGTGGCCACGGTGGGATTGCCGTCCGGCCATGGCCCGATCGGGTAGGATGGTACACCGGTTGCATTGATATAGACATCGGTATCATTGTAGCGCACTCGCTGTGCATCAGCATCGATTTGGCCAACCACGGCATGAATCGTTTCGCACCCATCGCACTCGCTTCTTCCCTTTTCGCCAGCATCATTGAGTTGCCACGCACTGACGCTCGGCGTAATGGCTTGGGCTTTTATGGATATGTTTATCAAGGCGAAAGAAGATCCTGGTAGTAGAATCGTCGGAGGAGGAATTCTAAGAAAGCGCATGCTTCAATCTACTTTGGACAATTCAACTGTTACCACGGTCAAAGTAATTGAGCCGACATTTCCCCTTGAACTAACCAAACCGTTCGATTCAACCAACCCTGAGTGGATCATCCTGCCATGCGGAGTCCCCTGCAAGGGATTTCTCCCGGAACTCGATTTATGGTGGGTCTGCCATGCTTTCGCGGGCCGAAATATCAGTGACCACTCGCCTGTTTCGGTGGCTCACGTTGGTCGCTATAAAATCGACGCGGGGGAATCGTTCGTCTCAATGGCATTGGACTTTCGCCCCCATGCGCCCGCGCCAGCTCTCGATCGTGTTCGACAGCAGCATGGCGATCGTCATCGGCCCCACGCCGCCTGGGACTGGGGTGATGGCGCCGGCGATGGGGAGGACGGCGTCGAAATCGACGTCCCCGACCAGACGTTTGCCGCTTTTGGTCGAGGGGTCGTCGATGCGGTTGATCCCCACGTCGATCACCGTGGCGCCGGGCTTGACGAACTCGGCCGTCACGAACCGCGCCCGGCCGATCGCCACGATCAGGATATCGCCCAGGCGGCAGGCGCCCGGCAGGTCGGCCGTGCGCGAGTGGCAAATCGTGACCGTCGTGTTCGCCCCCTCTCCCTTGCGAATCATCAGCAGTGCCATCGGCGTCCCCACGATGTTGGAGCGGCCCAAGACCACGACGTGCCGGCCTTCGGTCGGGATCCCGTGGCGAATGAGCAGCTGCTGGCACCCCAGCGGCGTGCACGGCACGAACCCCGGCAGCCCGGTCGAAAGCCGCCCGGCGTTGATCGGATGGAAGCCGTCAACGTCCTTCTCGGGATCCAGGGCCATGATCACGGCGCTTTCGTCCATCCGCGGCGGGAGCGGGAGTTGGCAGAGGATGCCGTCAACGGCGGGATCGGCGTTGAGCGCGGCGATCTGCTCGAGCAATCGCTCCTGGGGCGTCTCGGCGTCCAGCTCGACCTTGACCGAATGGAACCCGGCCTCGGCGCAGGCGCGGTTCTTGTTGCGCACGTAGACGGCACTGGCGGGATTGTCGCCAACCAGGATCGTCGCCAACCCCGGGGGCCGATGCCCTCGCGCGACCCCCTCGCGCACCCCCTCGGCCACTTCCTCGCGAATCTCGAGCGCCGTCGCCTTGCCGTCGATGATCTTGGCCGTCATAGAGGCACCTTATTGCGAAAGTTAAGCGATGTTGGCGACATGAGAAGAAGCTGTCAAGCCCGCCGGGAGTGAGTTGAACAAAGGGGTGTGATTCAGTTTTTGGGAGTAAGCGCCGTTTCGCTGAAGGGTTCCGATTCTCCCTGATGATCGGTGCTCGGCTTCCGTCCTCGAAATCTTCAATCGAAAAGAAAGAGCATCACTCAGGGGACACCCAATCGAATCCAGAATAAATCCGAGGACGAGGGACGAGGACGGGAGCCGGGAGCCGGGAGCCGATAAGGAAGTCCGCACCCCGATTCAGCGTCTCACGCTTGCGGCGCGGCGCAGCTCGCGCTCCTGGTCGCGGCGTTTGAGGTCTTGGCGTTTGTCGTATTGCCTCTTGCCGCGGGCCAGGCCCAGCAGGACCTTGGCCCACCCGCGCTTGAAATAGACCTGCAGTGGGATCATCGTGTAGCCCTTGCGCGCCAGCAGGCCCGCCAGCCGCTCGACCTCGCGCTTGTGGATCAGCAGCTTGCGTTCGCGCACCGGATCCACGTTAAAACGGTTCCCCTGCTCGTAGGGCGAGATATGAAACTGGCACAGCCAGGCCTCGTCGCCCTTGATGCGGGCATAGGCTTCCTGCAGGCTGCCCTTGCCTTGGCGCAGGCTCTTGACCTCGGTCCCCTTCAGTCCGATCCCCGCCTCCAGCGTTTCCTCGATCTTATACTCATGGCTCGCTTTGCGGTTCTGGCAAACGATCTTGAGGGCGGGTTTGGTTGCCTGTTCGGTCATGAAACTTGGATCCTCCGATCCAACCATGGATTGTTGACCGAATCCTCATCGCGCCGCAATGTCTAATCGAGCCATTGTGATCGATGGGTGTGATGCAGACTTGGGAGTATAAGCCGCTCCGATGCAATGTGTCCGTTCGTGCTCGTAATCGTAATCAGTTTTTTCTCGGGCCAGAATCGACGTGGGCCATAGTGACGGGTCCGATTACGAGCACGAGCACGAGCACGAGCACGAGCACGAGCACGAGCACGATTACGAGCACGAGCACGAGAGTTGGGAGCCGATTATCAACGAGGCCCATGGCGACCAACATGACCCGAATTCAAGCCCCGTCGCGCCCAATCATCCGCCGAACCCGACTCTCACGTTTACATGCCCCCCGCCCGTCTGAGACCATATCGTCCGGCAAATCACCGAACGTCTCATGATCACGGATAACCAAACCCAGCCCCCGGCCGTTGACCTGGACCAGATTACCCTGTGGCGGGGACCCAACCGCCGGCGGTTGATCGACGGCGTGAGCTGGCGCGTGCTGCGAGGGACGTGTTGCGCCGTCCTGGGGCCCAACGGGGCCGGCAAGTCGACCTTGCTCGCGGTCATCAACGGATTTCTATGGCCGCAACGGGGGACGGTCAGCATCCTGGGCGAGCGTTACGGCCACACCGATCTGCCCAAACTACGCGAGCGGATCGGGATGCTCGGCCACTCGCGCCTGCCCGAGTTCCATCCCGAGATGACGGCGCTGGAGACGGTCGTGGCCGGCCGTTGGGGGACGATCGTCATCCCGCCCCACCGCCGTCCCACCGCCGACGACCTGGAGACCGCCCGCCGCGAACTGGACACCACGGGCATGTTGGAACGCGAGCAAACGCCCTACGGCCAGCTGTCCAGCGGCGAGCAGGTCCGGGTGCTCCTGGCCCGAGCCGTGGTCGCCCGGCCGGACCTGCTGGTGTTGGACGAACCGACCGTCTCGCTCGATATGAATGGTCGCGCGGCCTTCACCGCGGCGATCGACCGTTTGCTGAGCGAGCGAACCAGTCTGAGCGTGGTTCTGGTCACCCACCATGTCGAGGACCTGCCTCGCGCGGCCCACGATGTCCTCCTGCTGCGAGCGGGACGGGCCGTGGCCTCGGGTCCGATCGCCCGTTCGCTCACTTCGCTCTCGCTCAGCCAGACCTTCGGCTGCCGGGTCGAGCTGTTCCATGAAGACGGCCGCTACTGGACCCGTGTCCGCCCCGGCAAGCTGAGATGAACCGCTGCCCCATCCTCTGATCCATCCGCAATAAGCGACCGACGGGAGACGATCCCCGTTGGAATTCCCTGCCCCATTGTCGGCGCGGCATCTCGACGGCGGTCTCGGCCTCTCCTCACGAACGAGAATTTGCGCGTCTATTCGATTTCCTCCGTAGGGGCGGTCGTCGTTCCCCGCCGGCGCAATTCCCCGGCTGCGCGGCGCAGGCCCATGGGCGCCCAATGCCACGCGATCAGCCCCAACAGGCCACCCCCCACGAACATGACAAGGAAGATCGCCATCCCCAACGCCACCGCCTGAGTCTGAGACAGCGGCGGATTCAACGCCCCGAAAAATAAAATCAAACACGCCTCCCGCGTGCCCAGGCCCGAGATCGAGATCGGCACGAACGTCATCACGTTGGTCGCCGCCATCAACATCGCCATGTCGACATAGGGAACCGTGAAGCCCAACGCACGCGCGCAGCACTCGCACTGGAGGAAAAAGATCGCATAGGAGCACACGGTCAGCGCCGTGCAGATCAACAACCGCGGCACCGAGAGCACCTTGAGTCCATCGGCGAACTGACCGACCCGCTCCTCGATCGTTTCCCGATGGCGGCAAAGAACCGGCAAGCCCGCCGCCCACGCGCCCGCGCCCCGCGCCACTCGCTCGTTCAGGAACAGCAACGGCAAGAACAGAACCACGCACGCGGCCAGGAAAACCGGCCAGGGCAACAGTTCACCGACGACCGTGAATCGCACGACCCCCATCAGCCCCAGCGTGATGAGCAGATAGAGATCAAAGAGTCGGTCGGCGAGGACGCTCGAGAACGCTCCAGCCAGCGGCATGCCGTAATCGTGGCGCAGCGTAAAGGCCTTGGCCATCTCTCCCAGCCGCCCGGGCGTTAGGAACCCCAACAGCAGTGCCCCGCCGTACGCCAGAATCGCCCGCCCACGAGTGAGCCCCACACCCTGCCAGTGCACCATTCGCTGCCAGCGCAATGCCTTGAGCCCCAGTTGCGGCAGATTGAACAACCAGGCCAGCCCCAGCCACTCCCATCGCACATCTCCCAGAGCCGCCAGCAAATTGCGCGGCCCGGCATAAAAGATCAATCCGACAAGCAGCAACGGCCCCAACCAGCGCAACAGTCGAAAGGCGCGTGAAGCGGATTGGGCCATCAGGCGGCTCTCTACTCGTAGGTGGTTTCGATTTTGGCGCGTCCCTCGGCGGGGAGCACCCGCCGCTGCACCGTCAGGCGCCGGTCGCGGTTGAGCCGATCCAGGGCCTCTTGGGGCAACTCATGCCCCTCGACGTCCAACTCCTGGGGCTGAAAGTAACGCGACTGGGGGACGTAACGCACCGGCATCTCGTCGCCGACCAGGAGCCGCCGGACGTTGCCGTCCTCCAGCCGGATCGTATCGCGGACAGTCAACTCCTCGCCCTCCATCTCGATCGTGCGTTCGAATTGCAGAGGGACCGTCCGCGCGTGCGTCATGAGCAGCCGGCGAATCAGCCCCTTGATCCGATACGCCAGCCAGGTGTTCCACCCCAGTGCCAGCATCACCACGCGGAAGACGATGAACTTGACTGGCGTGAAAAATTTCGTCGCGATGCGGTGGGCCTGGCCCTCGACCGTCAATCGGCCCGGTTTCACGTCGGTACGATATTGCGGGTCGATCCACTGCGACGTGGCCAACCGCCCATCATCCATCGCGGCCAGCAACCCGCAATCATTGAAGACCAGCTTCTTCTCCCCCACGTCGAAGCACTTGATCACGCCTCCCTTGGCCAGGTTCACCACGACGTAGGTCCGTTCGGTCTTGCGGACGAAGATGTCGGCCCGTGGGAAGTGACTCTCGAACGGCTCGCGCTCATACGGCAGGCGCGGCCGGTCCGCCTCGCCTTGATACGGACGCTCCCCATAGTCGGCCCAACTGAGCAAAAACTCGGGGACGCGGTACTGGTAGTAACGGTCGCCCTGGATCTCGGGCGGGACCAACGCTCCCTCGCGCAGTCCTTCGAGCATCCGATCGGCGACGGCGGCGGCCAGCGGGTTTTCGGGCGCGAGAATCTCGAAGCCATGCGGGTAGAAGTGGAGCGTCTGGCGGCTGCCGACCGTCCCCGCGTAGTGGCCGTTGGGATAGACGAAATACGCACAGAACTCGACCGCCTTGCGCAGCACTTCGCGCATCCGCTCGTCGTCGTTGACCAGCGCCACCTCATTACGATGCTTGTAAATCTTCCCCAAGAAGCTGACCGTCGCCGACAAGTACCCCGGATCGGCCCCGTCATATTCGAGGCACCATCCCTCTTCGTCGCAGAACGTGTAGAACTCATCCAGCTTGACCCGGTACCCGTCCCAAAGTTCGCGGGTATCCAACAACCGGGCCGCCTCGAAGACCGGCAAGACCGCCATCGCGTGGTGATTGGCCAGCACGCCTGGCTCGTCATACCGAATCAGGAACCGCGCCGACCGTTCCGCGCACTCGAAGAACCGCGCCTTGAGCGATCCGGGGAACCCGTCGCCGAGCAACCGGTAAGAATCGATCATCGCATAGAGCAAAAACCCCGTCGGCCCGGCCCACCCTCGCTCGTTGGGATAGAATTCATCGTACGAGCCGTCGCGCTTCTGGATTTTCATCCAGTAATCAATCCCCGCGACCGTCCATTCCCGAATCTTCTCGCTCTGATAATAGATATTGCCCGGCATCGGATGACGCCACGCAAGCGCCAGAGCGTGAATCCCGAATTGCACGATCGAGTTCGGGAAATCGGTCGACCGGCACAGCCAGTACTCGCGATTACAACAACCGTAGGTCGGCGAGAACGGATTGCGATCCTCAAGCGAGAGCAGCCGCGGAACCTGGCTCAGGGCCTTTTGGGCGTAAACGTCTCGCAATGGATTCATCTCGACCATTGAGCGAGACGGGCCAACAAGCAATGACTCTGAGAAAGAATTAGACGACTCATTCTTGGGGTAGGGACCTTTAGGCGGGAGGGGATGCATGGTCCATCATCCGTCTTCGCGCCCTTCGCGATCTTCTGTTGATTATTGGAACAGAAGCGCGCAAAGGACGCAAAGATGATGATCGATCCGTGCCGGAACCTACAACGGCCGCGGCTCAATGAGATAAACCGTTGCCGAAATCGGACTCCATTGATGGGGTGTCAGGCGGTCCGCTACTTGGATCAGCCGACTCATCTTAACTCGCAATGCTCACCCGATGCGCTTCGTTATCAAATCCGCCAGCGCCCCGATGGCCAGCATCTGCATGCCGGATAGGAATAGAACGACCGTCGTCACGTCCATAAACTGACCCAATCCGAACCACTTGCTCACGATCAGCGACCCGACGCCGATCATCGCCCCGGCCGCGAAAAGCAGCAGGCTCAGCGGGACGAAGATCTTCATCGGGTCGAAGTAGAGCACCGTGCGCAGGATCAATTTGACGAACTCGATCGTGTCGCGGATGGGCCGGATTTTTGAGCGACCCACGCGCCGGCGATACTCGATCGGCTTATACTTCACTTCATGGCCGTTGGTCAGGGCGGCCAGCGTGATCGTGGTCGTCAGCGAAAAGCCATCGGGCAGGTATCGCTCGTAGCACCGCCATAGGTCCCGACGCACGACACGCAAGCCCGAGTTCAGGTCGGGGATCGGCGTGTCGGTCAGATACTTGGCCAACGCCGTGAGGGTCCACTTCGCCGGCCTGCGCGCCAAGGGGACCTCGACGCCCACCCCGACGCGCGCGCCGACGATCATCTCGGCCTCGCCCAGCTCGCGCGCCATGTCGACCAGCCGGTCGGCCGGGTAGGTCCCGTCGGCGTCGATGATGGCCAGCAGATCGTGGGTCGCTTGCCGCGCGCCGGTCTTGAGCGCCGCGCCGTATCCTCGGTTGACCGGAAGGCGAATCAGCCGGCACTGAGAGGCGTTGATCATCTCGGCGGACTGGTCGGTCGACCCATCGTCGATGACGATGACTTCATACGCGAAGTCCCCCGTGTCGCGCATCGCCGCGTGGACCGCCTCGACCGTGGCGGCGATCGCCCCCTGCTCGTTATAGCAGGGAACGAGGATGCTGATCCCGTTAACCGATTTGCTCACAGATGCTCCCTATCCATCAACCCGCGCGCCGTGGGACGCCCGTCCGCGCGCGCCGTTCAATTAAAGTAGCAGGGACCGGATGGATATGCAGGCCCTTATCGGGCCGGATCGACGGAGGGCCCCAAACGACCGAACCGGGGGGCGGACACATTTGGAGAGTCTGGGAGGATTCGGATCAGGTCTCGGCCAGCCAAGTCTCGATGGCCTTGGTCATGGAGCCGCCAGCCGAGTCGGCCCAGTCAGACGCCATGATCCGCGCATCGCCCTGCTCCCCGATCTTTTTGCTGATCCAGGCCGCCGTCGCCTCGCCGTCCAGGTCTTCCGGCGTCAGCGGCCGAACCAGCCCGCTCACGTCCCCTGGCGGGTCGCCCGGCTCGTCGGCGAGCGCGGCGACGGGCTTCCCGCTGCGTAGCGCCTCACCGGCGATCAGGGCCGAGTCGGTCAGCACCACCCGCGTTCGGGCAAGCAGAGAGCGAAAGACGGCATAAGGCAGGGGCGGGACGATCAGGAGGTTGGCGGGGCGGTCCTTCAGCGCGCGCAACGGGCCTTCCATGCGCATGTTGAGGTTGCTCGACACGAGCCAATCCACCTCCGGCACCCCCGCCGCCCAGCGCGTTGCGGCCCGCGCCAGGACTGAGGTCGTCTTGGAAAGCGTTCCCCATTCACGGCGCAGGACCGCGATCAGGACCGACGGTGCCTCGCCCCGCAGCCCCGGAACCTCCTGAGTCAAATCCGCCCTCAAATCCCCCCCGCCGCCACCGTGCCCGTTTCCCAGCGGCGGCATCTCGGGCGCCTGCCAGGTTTGCACGACCGGGGCGGTCGCGCTGATAAGCCGTTCCAGGCCGGCCTCCAAGCGCAGCCTGGGGACCAAACCGGCGGGGTCGGGAGGCCGCAGCCACAGCCCCCGGCAGCCGCGCGCATGACAACAGATCGCCGAGGCCGCCGCCGTGGGGCCAAAGCCGCTGAAAACCGCGCACGAGACCTTGCGCCGATGCATGAAGACTTCCACCCGGCGCAGCACCTCGATCAGGCGGATCGCGGGATCGTCGGCGGGGTGGCACAACGGACTATGCTCATCCGCGACCAGTTCCAGGGCGTCCAGGGCCTGATAGGCGGCCATCCCGTGCTCGCCCGTACAAAGCAGCCAGCCCACCAAGCCAGGCCGCGCGGACCCTCCGGGTCGGCATAGTTCGCGAAAAGAGGTCCCCAGCAGGAGCAGCTCCCCGCGCGTCCCCGCCAGCCAGGCGATCCGCTTTCGGCTCGGTGGATCGGAACGGTCGGTTTTAGGGGGTGAGGGGGCAGACATTGACCGCGCGGCTCAGGTTTCGAGCCGCTGGCCCATCAAATCGGCGAAGAAGCGCGCGCCCGCCTCAAGGCTGGAAAGCTCGATGAACTCATCGCGCGTGTGCGCCTGATCGATGCTGCCGGGTCCCACGATCACAATCGGCGCCCCGCGCTCGACCAGCGCGCAGGCATCGGTGGCGTAATCGACGCCGACCGGCTCGGGGGATATATCGTGCTCGACGGCGACCGCCTGCGCGGCCTTGACCAGCGGCCAGTCCATGTCCGTCTGCACCGCGCACGCCACCAGGACCGGCTCTTCCTGGACGGCGCGGAACTGGGGAAAACGGCGTCGCGCCCCTTCAAACAAGCCCTCAAACTCCGCGAATATTTGCTCGCGCGTCTCGCCGGGCAGGAAGCGCCGGTCAAGCTCGATCCGGCAGCTCGGCGGCACCAGGTTGGCCTGGACTCCGCCGTGGACCTGCGCCACGTTGATCGTCGGTGGCTCCAGCAGCGGTGCCCGCCGGCGGCCGAGCTGGGGGATATAGACCTCATCGATCTCCTGAATCAGGGCCGCCGCGGCCGAAATTGCATTGACGCCCAGCCGCGGTTTCGCCCCGTGGGCCGCCTGGCCCGCGATCTCGATCCACCAGCGCATGGTCCCCTTGTGAGAAGTGACCAGCCTCAACTCGGTCGGTTCGGCGATGATGATGCCAAGCGGATCGATCCCGTCGGCCAGCAGCCCCTTGGCGCCCCCGAAGCTGAATTCCTCGTCAACCACAAGGGCCAGTTCGATCGGCTGGGGAGGGCACTCGTCCGATTGGGCCCAGGCCGCCATGGCGTGCAGCAGCGCCGCCGCCTGCCCCTTGGCGTCGGTGGCCCCCCGGCCCCACAAGCGACCGTCGCGCGCCTGGGCGCCGTGGGGATCAATCGTCATGTCGCGCGTTGAGACGGTATCGACGTGGGTCTCGAACAGCACGGGCCGGCCCGGGCGCTCGCCCTCGAGCCGCACGCGCAGGTTGGGCCGTCCGGGCATGGCTTCGGTCGACCGCGGCGCAAGCCCGAATCCATTCAGAAACTCCGCGGCCCATTCCACCACGCGCCGCTCCCCGCCCGCGGGACCGCCGTAGGAGGGATTGACGCTGTCGATCCGCACCAACGCCGCCAGCGTGTCGGCGACGGCGTCACGCGTGAGCAGGCTTGAACCGGCCGGCGCGCTGGTCGGGAGACTCATCAGTCCCTCGGCCGCCGATCTCGTGGTATGGCTGATATCAAACGAGGTCTACCAATCGCTGACGGGTTCAGGAGGACCATTCGTCGATAGGGAGGCGTATTCCATGGTCGATGAGGGGTCAGGGTAACGTTTTCTTGGGTTGTTGTTGCATCCTCGCCTCGATCCGTCGGATCTGATCGCGACAGCGGGCGGCCTCGACGAAGTCCTCATTGTTAATCGCCCGGCGCATCCGCTTGCCTAGCTTGGCGATCTCCAACTGGGGGTTGGCCAAGGTGGGCTTGACCGGCGGAGGGACCGGCTGGGCCGCCTCGGCTTCCAATTCGGCGGGGTGGATGTCGATCTCTCCCCGTCCGCTTCCATGGTCCGGCTCCTCCATCCCGCCCCCCGGCTTGCGGCCCACGTGACGGATGTCTCCGTGAAACTTTCGAAGATAGGGAATCAGGTAATCATGAAAAGAGTCATAGCAGTGGCTGCAGCCAAGCATCAGGGTTTTGCGATATTCATCGAACTTCACCCCACAGTGCCGGCAGCTCAAGCCGGGGGGCGTGACCAGTCCGCCGCCCTGTTTGACGTTCTCCTTGAGCAACCCCTCCAGGATTTCGGCCAGCGGGATTTCGGACTTAGGCATGTAGGGACTGCTCTCGGTGGCGTGGCCCTCACAATAATAAAGGTCATAGACCTTGCCATTCTCGACCCGCGTAAATTTATGCGTGGCCGCCTTGCCGCATTTCATGCATTTCTTGTTGCCGTACATCGACCTCTCGTCCCTAAAGATTCTGGCGGGCGTCGCCGGTCTCCAGACCCATTCGCTCGCGTCCCAAAAGGCGCATATAAACGCCATGAGCTAGTATAGCCGGTTCTCGCGCGTGAGGAAACCTCAAAAAGCGAATTTCGCGGGATCGTCCCCCCTTCTTGCCGTCGGGTCCGTACTTTCCATCGCGTCTGGGTGGGACGGCGCCAGAGTGGATCGGACGGCTGGATCGTCAGGGGGTGTCCGTGCCCTCGGTCGCTGAAGCCGGCTTGGGCCGCGATTTCCAGCGCCGATGCCACCAGAAGTATTGCCCGGGGGCCTCCCGTATCACCTCTTCCAGATGCCGGTGATAGGCCCTCATCAGGCGCAGCTCTTCGGCTCGCGGGTCGGCATTTGGATCCGGAACCAGTGTCTCGGGCAGCTTGATGCGGAAACGGCACGGACCCTCGCGGACGCAGAACGCGACCAGGATGGGGACATTGAACCGGATTGCCAAGCTCGCCATCCCCAACGCCGTCGAGGCGGGCCGGCCAAAGAAGGGGATGAATGGGCCGCGCCGACCCGCGTCCTGGTCCGATAGGATCGCCACCACGCTCCCCTGGCGCAGACACTGGACCAGTTCGCGCGGCATCCTGGCGCGAGTGGAGAGATCGCGGATGCCGCAAGACTTGTGCAGCCGCCGCAGGAAGGCGTTGATGCGGATGTTGTGGATTGGTTTAGTGACGAGCCCGAGGTTTCCAATGGTGTGGGCATACCAAGCCCCGAGCCATTCGAAGTTGCTCATATGTGCGCAGGCGATCAGGTGTCCCTTGCCCCCCCGGCGCAGTTCCTCACAGCGCTGTTTGGTCTCCTCGGTGTTGACGATCGCCCGTTCGATCTCCTCCGGCGAGGCGTGGACCAATCGGGCCGTCTCCAGGGCGAAGAGAACCGACTGCTCGTGAATGTCCCTCACGAGCAGTTTCAGTTCACGCGGTTCCAGTTCACCGAAGGCGATCCGCAAGTTTTGAGCGAGGACCTTGCGCCGAAAGGGAATCAGCGGTGCCAGCGCACGGGCGATGAAACGGGCCAGCGGACCGTACCACGCCCGGGGGAGCCGACCGAACAAACCGACCATGGCGCGGAATGCGACGTACTCGAGCTCCGCGAGCAGCGGTTTGATGCGAGACGCTTTTTTCTTCCTCGGGGCCAATGCGTTTCAGAGTTGATCAGGCGGAGCGAGCTCGGTTTGGACGGTCACACCCCGTCTCCATTCGTAATAGCGATCGTCGGGGTGATCTCAAATTCCGGGTGGACCAACTGCAACCGCGTCTGTTCGGCTTCGATGCCCCCTCCGATCGGGACCACGGAGTCCATGCGGAAGGATTTGAGCATTTTCATCTGCTTGGGTGAAGGTGAAAGGAGCACGAGCTGGATTTGGCGCTTGCGCCCCTCGATGTGCAGGTTCATCAACACGCCCAGCCCGGCGCTATCAATGTGGCTTAGTTCCGTGATCTTCAAATAGACCTTCTCGACGGGCGGCACCATGGTGTCGATGATTGTCTTGCGGGCCATCTGCGAATTGGACAGCCACAACTCGCCTCCCAATTGCCACAGCAGTTGCGCATCACGCCGGAACACCTGGTATCTTAGATCGGGAATCCCCAAGTTCCAACCCCTCCGTGCAGCGCGACGGTCGCTTTATTGCGCGTGAACCAATTTTAAGAGTGAATCCAGGTGCTTCTGGGCCCGCATCACGTGCCGGTCATCCTTACACCGTTGGCCGACATCGAGCACCCTGCGCTAGGTCTCCAACGCATTGGGGTACCAATCGGGCTTCTTTTCATAAACGATCGCCAGGTTGTTGAGGGCCGAGAGGTTCTCCGGCTCCAGTTGCAGGGCCTGCTGGTACGACTCCACGGCCTTGGCATAGTTGTCCTGGCGGATATATTCGACTGCGTCCCCGCACCAGTGCCGCGCCTGGGCCACGGCGTCTTCGCTTACCGATTGGCCGCGAGCAGGCTGGTGATCCAGCGCGTCGTCCGCATTGGCGGAGGAAGAATCGGAGGATTGGTCCTGCGTGCTAAAAGCCGATTGCCGGCTGTCTTTGCGATCGCTCCACATCAGGTGTTCGTCACGTTGTAATTGACCACGGATGACCTCGGCCTCCGGGCCGCCGCGCACCTCGAAGATCGAGTCCAGCTTGGAGACCCGGAAGATGTCCTCGACCCGAGATTGGGGCGCGAGAAAGCTCAGCTTGGTGCGGTGCTTGTGCGCCGTCATCTTCGCCCCCACCAACACGCCCAGCCCGGCACTGTCCAGGAAGTTTAGTTCGGCGAGGAACAGATACATCTGGTCGATTTGGGGGCTGAACAGGCTGTTGAGTCGGGCCTTGGTGTTTTGGCAATGCTTCAGCACCAGCTGTCCGCGCAAGACCAAGAAAAGTTCGCGGCCCTTGCGATAGGCGTCGATCTCGAATTCCTTATCCATCTATCCTCTTGCCAATCATGACGGGATGGACCGGGCCTCAGGACCCGGCCGGCGCAGCCTGGGCGGTCTCCGCCGTCGTCGTGGGAGCGTCCTCTTGCCTGATCTCTTTCAGGATCGAACGCACGATATCTATTGTATCGAACAATTTGGGCACGATGATAAATGTTGTTTCGGCATCGATGGTCTGATCGGAGGGATTGTATTCGGACATCGAGCGAATAATCAGGCGGTGAAGTTCGGCCATGGGTTTCTCCGCCAGGACCTCATACATATAGGCGAACGCGTCGCGGTTGCCGGCGCGGAAGCGGATTTTGATCGGCAGGGCGTAGCCGATGTCCTCCTCGCCGGGGGTCAGGTCGGGCCCCGCGTCGGGTTTTTTCTTTTCTTCCTCTTGCTGCCCCCACATGCCGCCTCCCCACATCATTCCGGGCATCATTCCAGGGAAACCCCCGCCGCCCGGCTGGCCTGTTGCCCCTCCTTCAGCGCCTTCCGCTCCGCCCGCCGGCCCCATGCCGCCGCCCGCCGGCCCCATGCCGCCGCCCGCCGGCCCCATGCCGCCGCCCGCCGGCCCCATGCCGCCGCCCATCATCCCCATCCCGGGGAACATCCCCATCCCGGGGAACATCCCCATTCCACCCATCCCAAACGCATTCTCTTCCTTCTTGACCGGATCGCTGACAAAGTTATCGAGTTCGTCTTCGATCGATTCGATCTCCGAGGCGACCATCGTCCCCTCCAAATTGGGATCGCCGAGCTCTTCTCCCTGGCGCAGGAAGCCCCACCCGCGCAGGGTCACCTCACTGACGTCCACGACGTCAAATTTAAGCAACATCTCCAACAAGTTGTTCATATTGCGCAAGAATTCGTAAGCGAAGTACATCTTGCTTTCCTGCAGCCCCTTCAAGCGAGCCGTGGGAAGCTCGATCTCGAGGATCTTAAACAGATACTCGCGCGTCAGATCCTCCTTGGCGAGCTTGATCGGCGCCTCTTCCCAGTTCTCGGGCATTTGATCGATGATGAGGTCGGCCACCGCCAGGCGGTAATAAAGGGGAACGAATTCGCCGAATTGCTTCATGTAGGTCGCATGGTTCACGTTGAGCCCGACCTGAGCCAGGTAAGCGTGATAGTACCGTTCGGTTTCGTCATATTCGGCCGTACGCGTGGGGCGGAAATCGAGCACCCCCTTGTACTCGGCCACGGATTTGAGCATGTCCCATAGTTCACCGGTTTGCATCCGCGCGGGCAGCTCCACGGGCAGGTCCCAGTTCCAGTTTTGCTGAGTATTGGGCCCCAGAAAGCTCATGCGATCTTGATAATCCATCCGTAGCCGGCGCAGGCGTCTGATTTCGGTCAACAGGCTGTCCAGTTGAACTGCATGCTTGCCGTCTTCGATTTCACCGAGCCTTTCCACCCTGAGCGCCTGCAAGGCCTCGTCGTCAGTCCCGGGAGGGGCGTCGAGGTCCTCATCTTGAATTTCGTCGATGATCACCGTGATGAAAGCCTCGTCCTGGCCCAGATCCAGACCGATGATGCCTTTCTCCAAGTCGTCAACAAGCTCCTTGTTCCCACCCTTATAATCATCGAGTTGCCGGATGTCGCGCAGCGTGCTCAGATTGCGGATGGTATCGACGGTGCTGTCGTAATCATCCTTGGCCGCCTTGTAGGCCTGCGCGCTGGGCGAGAAAATGAACAGATGCAACAAGGCAACGATGATGATCGTAATGACCACGCCGATTACGATTTGTTCGCGTTTGCCGATAGTCATGGTCCAACACCCCCTTGACTTTTAATCGCTCCGCGCCGCGGGCGGGAAGCAGTGATAAAATCAGTCTATCGTGGTGAAAAGATGGAACTCCGAATTGGTGGAAATACATCGTGGGGCGAGAGCGAGCGGGCTGAGAAACGGGCCTCAATCCTGCAACGCAATCCCATTTGCTCACACCTCTACCGGATGCCCTATACCTATTTAGATATGCCACGAACCCCACTTGTCAACCAAAATCGCGAGGCCTCAGCCCCAGTTCGGTCAGTCGCTGCTTGCTCTTGCGCCATTTGGGAACGACCTTGACCCAAAGTTCCAGGTATACGGGACGCCCGACGAGCCTCTCAATTTCAAGCCGGGCGTCGTGCCCGATTTTTTTGAGCATCGCGCCGCCGCGGCCGATGATGATCGGTTTGTGCGCTTGGCGTTCGGTGATAATCATGACTCGGATGTGGACTGTTTCCCCCTCTTCCTCATCGTACCGCTCGGTCTGGGTGGCCGTCGCGTAGGGAATCTCCTGTCCCAGGCGGCGAAAGAGTTGCTCGCGGACCAATTCGGCCACCAGGTATCTCAGGTCGCGGTCGCAAAGTTGCTCGGGATCATAGAGCAGCGGCCCGCGAGGCAGGGCACCGCCGATCGCCTTGCGCAATGGATCGAGGCCGCGCCCGGTCCGGGCCGAGATGGCGAAAACCTTGTCGTACTCGACCGGCCCGCCCGCCCCGGATGGGGGTGGACGGTCGAGGCGATCGATCTTGTTCCACACCAGCCAAACCGGCGCATTCGACTTGCGAATGATATCGAGCACGGGCCCTTCGTCTTCGGTGTCGGTCCGGCGGGCATCGCGCAAATGCAGGACCAGGTCGCACTGGCGAATCCCCCGCACGACCCAGTCCATGAGGCATTCACCCAGCGCGTCGGTCGGCTCGACGACCCCGGGGATGTCCACGAGCGCCACTTGCATCGACTCATCGGTCACGATGCCGTGGATCCGCTCGCGCGTGGTTTGCGGGCGCCGGGAAACGGCGGAGATTTTCTGGCCGACCAACCGGTTGACCAACGTGCTCTTGCCGACGTTGGGCAGGCCGGCCAGGCCGACGAAACCCACGGCGCGCCATGGCGCGGAGCCGGGCGAATTATCCTCTGGCTTCTGATTGTCAATCATTCGCAATGGTCCGGATCATGGCATTTGGCCGGGATGCTCGCCTTTCCGGGACTTCAGCAAGACCGTCGCGGCCCGCTCCATGCGCCGGTGCGCCCGGGTCGACCCATGATCATATCCCAGCAGGTGCAGGAGTCCGTGAGCGAGGAGGCACTCGAGGTGCGCAACGAGCGGCGCGTCCTCCCGGCGGGCCGCGACCCGAGCCGTCGGGAGCGAGATGGCGATATCACCTATCGGCCCCGATGGCGGGGATTGTCTCGGTTGGAGCGCTTGAAGGGGAAACGACAGCACATCGGTCGGCTGGTCCTTGCGGCGCCAGCGGCGGTTGAGCCGCCTTATGGTGGGATTGTCGCAAAGCAGCAGGCTTAACTCATGCTCGGGACCCAATCCCGCGCGCGCGCCCAGCCGGCCCAGGCTCGCCGCCGCCAGCCGCTCGAGCCCCCGGGCGTACTGTCCCATCCGACCCAGCGAGCTGACCAGGACGCGGGGGCGGGCTCTCACGGCGCGGCCTGCTCGCCGCCCTCGGGTGCCTCCGTCGTCGGCGGGGAAACCTGGATCGAGGAGGGGTCAGCCTGCGGGTCCACCTGACCTAACGCAGGTTGCGTTGGCGCGGGCTCGCCGGGCAAAAGCGGCCCCTGCCCCTCGGGCTCGGGGGCGAGGGACGGTTGCAAGAGGGTCCCGGTCGTGGGCTGGAGACCCTGCAATGCGCCGGTCCGAATCGCTTCGAGCATCTGCGAGGCCTGATTGGACTGCGGCGAATCGGGATACCCCTCGATCATCTGTTGGAGCATCTCGGTGGCCTTCCCGGTCTGTCCTTGGCGATGACTTAGGTGGGCCGAGTGCATCATCGCCGTGGGGCGGAGCTGGCTGACCGGGTATTGGTCGATGATGGTCCGCAGGGCTTCCTGGGCGGCCTCGACGTTCCCCCGATTGTCCTTCTGACCGGCCAGTTCCATCAGCAGACGGGTTTTCTCCTCGGCGCTGAGGGCCGCTTCGAGCTGACGACGCACCTCCGCCTCACTCGCTTCGTAACTCTTTTGGGCCGCCTCGGCCTGGCCGTTGCGCTCCTGGTGTGTGCCCAAAAGGAACAGGACGCGCGATTTGAAGGGGGTCTCGGGGTAGCGGTCCAGATAGTCCTCGTAGATCTCAACGGCCTTTTCGGGCTCCTCGCGCTTGACGTAGATCTCGGCCATGCGGTCCAACGGTTCGGCGTGACGCTCCGCTTCGGAAGGCTCTCGACTGATCAGGCCGCGGCAAATCTCCAGGACCTTCTCCTCCTCGTTATTGATCATGAACAGCGTCGAGATATTAAACTGAAACCAGTCCTGCAGCTGAGGGGGCAGCATCACCAATGAGTTGGAGGTGGCGACGGCCTCTTCAATGGCTTTGTCGATCTTTTTCTCCTCGACGTAGGAATCGATCTTGAGCATGGTGGCCTGGAGCCCCTGGTCCGTCGCGACCCCCCCGACGGCCGGGATGAACAGGTCTAATTGCTCGCGGGCCAGGTCGAACTGCTTTTCCGCGCGGTAACAAGCGGCGAGCCAGAATCGTGCCTGGGCGGTCGCTTCGCTGTCGGGGTAACGTTCCAAGATTTCCTGATAATTGAATTCGGCCTGCAAGACATCCCCTTCCTGGAGCAGCCGGTGACCCTCGGTAAGCAGTTCCTCGGGCGTCTTCTTCGCGCAACCGGCCGTGAGGAGCAAGGCGAGCGAGAGGAATCCGGAGACGCACCGAGCGAACTTCGGTATGCGAGGCGCGTGAACCCAAAGACGCCTCGCGAGTCGACTTAAGACGGATAGAATTTGCATTATTTGTACAGCGGGTATCCTTTGAGGTGATGCGAACTGAACTTGCCAATGGTGGTGTCGATGATACGCGGAGTTCTCCCGTGATGTCAAACGGTTCCCACTTCCTCGTCTCCTGTGGGCTTCGCGGGGCCGTGGAGGAAATCCCACCGACAATCGCCCTCGGAAGAAAGCCTGGCCGCTTGCGGAACGGGATGATAAATTTCACGAGTTGGATTGTGAGTCCAAACGCAGGGGCGTGAGGTTGGGGAAAGACAGGTTCTCGTATGTTTGACCAGAGGCTTTTGAGAGAAGACGTGGACCGCTTGAGACGGGCCATCCAGGCCAAACGCATGAGCGTGGACCTGGATCGGCTGATCGCGCTGGACGAACGCCGCCGCGAGCTGACCCGCCAGATCGATTCGATCAACACCGAGCGCAAAAGCGCGACCAAACAGATCGGCCCCCGGATCAAGGCCGGGGAAAACCCCGAACAGGCGCGCGCTGAGATGAGGGCCCTCGGCGAACGCGGCGACCTATTGGAGGGCGAGCGGCGGACGGTTGTCGAGGAGTTCGAGGCGCTGGCCCTGTATGTCCCCAACACCCCCCATGACAGCACCCCCGAAGGGGCGGGGGAGCAGGACAATCAGGAGGTTCATCGATGGGGCGAGCGGCCGGCGTTCGATTTCGAACCCAAGCCGCACTGGGAGATCGGCGAGGCGCTCGATATCCTTGACCTGGCGCGTGGGGCCAAGCTCTCGGGTTCGGGCTTCTATGTCCTCAAGGGGCTGGGCGCGCGTCTGGAGCGCGCCTTGGTCCACTGGTTCCTGGACGTGCACGTGGAGGAGTTCGGCTACGTCGAGATCCTGCCGCCGCTCGTGGTCAACACCCAGGCGATGACCGGCACCGGCCAGTTGCCCAAAATGGCCGAGGACATGTATCAGTTGACCGAGGGGGAAGGCTGGCTGATTCCCACGGCCGAGGTTCCGGTCACGAACCTCTACGCCGGAGAGATCCTGGACGGGCTGAAGCTGCCGATCCGCCACTGCGCGTTCTCGGCCTGTTTCCGGCGCGAGGCCGGCAGTTACGGCAAGGACGTGCGCGGCATCCAGCGCGTGCATCAGTTCAACAAAGTGGAGATGGTGAAGTTCGTCCGGCCCGAGACCTCGTACGAGGAGCTGGAGTCGTTGCGGCGGCAGGCCGAGGTGCTGCTCGAAAGATTGGGGTTGGCCTACCGAAGGCTGCTGCTCTGCGCCGCGGACCTCAGTTTCGCCGCCGCCAAGTGCTACGACCTGGAGGTGTGGGCCCCGGGGATGGATCGCTGGCTCGAGGTCAGCTCGTGCTCAAACTTTGAGGATTTCCAGGCCCGGCGCGCCGGCATCCGTTTCCGCCCCCAGCCCAACGCCAAACCGCAATTCGTCCACACGCTCAACGGATCGGGGCTGGCCCTGCCGCGCACCGTCATCGCGATCCTCGAGAACTGCCAGCAAGCCGACGGGACGGTCTTCATCCCCGAGGTGCTGCGTCCTTACATGGGTTGCGACGTCATCAAGCCCCGGGAGTAGCCTACCCCGGCGGTTGCGGCGCTTGGTGGCGGTAGATGTTGAGTCGTTCGCCGAAACTCGTTTCAAAGGACCACGCGAGTTGGAAGGCGGGGACGGCATCCAGCACGTCTTGGATCAGCGGACGTTCGTCCGCCAAGTCCCAGGTTGCATCGACGAGAAAGATTGGACTGGCCAGACGCCCGGTCTGTCGGAGGTGATCGAAGATTTCCTCGGCCGTGCCGGAGACGGACACGGGCAGGCAATCAATTCGGTGAGCGCTGAATCCGGAGCTGGGATTGGCCAGCGCGGCGGTGGTCGGCCACGCCACGATCACCGAGGGATCAAGACCGCTCTCGACGATGCGGTCGGTCGCCTGATGATAAAGTTGCTTTCGCTCGGCCAGGTCCAGCGTGAAATCCCTGTGGTCCGAGAGGTGCCGCATCTACCGCGGCGGGTTCGTGCTTGCGACAACCTCACGCCAGGGCTCTTTTCAGCGCACGCCCTGCACCAGACACCACGCGAGCATCCAGGGCACAACCCAAGACCGCCCGGACCCGAGCAACCCTCGCCCTCAGCGCGTGAAACGCCGAGACCGTAAGGCCCAGCGCGATGGGAACCAGCAACAGGCGGAAGCTCATGAGGGGCGTGTCGAACGTGAGAAACTTAACATGTGGGACCCGCTCCCAGAACTCGTCCCACCCAGGCACCACGACGTTGTGGTTCCCGTAGGTGCTCAGGGGCCGCCCCAGAACCACCAACTTGATGAGTAGAAAGAGCCCGAACAGACCGATCGGGACGGCAAACGGGAGCATCCGCCCGAGGAAGGGGCGCCATCGCCGCGGGCGGGCCACGATCCAGAACCACACACCCGAGTAGAAGGCGAATCCGACCACCGACAGTGCCCCGGTGATGCGAGTGAAACACAGCAGCGTCGCCCACAGAGCCAGCCAACCGGGCCGGCCGGCGGCCCAGGCCCAGACGGCCAGAAGCGTGAAGGCGAGGTTCGGGATGCCACTCAGATACTGAGAACAATAGGCGATAAAGAGCGTCGTCGAGTAAAGGCAAACGGCCGCCAGCGGACCGCCCCAGAAGGGACTGCTCGTGCCCAGGGACCGCATAAGAAGCGTCCGAGTCAGCCCGTGCAACGCCAGCAAGGCCAGCGAGCCGTAAAACCACATGCCGACGTTGGGGACCAGGTTGCTGGGCCCAAATAGCCTCCACAGCCAACCGTTGATCCACGTGTAGAACAGGGGGTACCCGGTGTCGTTGCCGGGCGGAAACGGGTCGAAGGGATGCTCGTAGACGTGCATCGTGGCCGGTGCCACGTAGCCGGCGGCGTCGTTAAAGAACCCCAGCCAGGCGTGACCCGCCAGTGCCGCGGCGATCATGCTGAAATACAAGAGCCAGTAAACCGAGAACCCAAGCAGCGGAGGCAACGGCGTGCGCGGCCCCCAAGTGGCCGGTGCGCAAGGAGGGGCGTCTTGCGAGAGATCCCCTGGGAGTGCCGCAGTGTCAGCTTGAGCGGTCATGGTTCGGCTCGGTCGCGGGAGGGGACATTCTCATCGCCACGGATCGGATTGATGCGCCCCGCTAAAATCGAGCTTGAGGGTGCGAGGGGGTTTGGGGTTGTAATGATGTCACCATCGGCGGTCTCCTTATGGGCGTTTGGGTCATTCCCAAATCAAAGTACCACAAGACTTCCGATGGTTCGTTTCTTATTTGCGGCCTCTTCTCGGACGGCCCACTGGAGGATCAAGGGAGGATAGGGGGTGCCAATGGGGTAAACTCGAATGGGGAGATGGGTTTTTGCAGATTTTGAGCCGGCCTGATTTTTTGTCGGACTTGTGTCCCCGTCGCCGGCTGGACTCCGGGACCGAGCACCTAGCTCCTGGGATTGTTCTTATCGCGGCGCTGGCGCTGTTGGGGGGCGGCGAAGTCTTGGGCACCCCTAAGAGCACGCTGCCCGACCCCGAGAGCGGCAGGTATATTTTCATCCAGTCCGAGCTTAGCGAGGATGAAGAGGCGTTCAATCACGAGGAGCAGCGGACGCGGACGGTCGGCATCAGCGGCAAGACGGTGGTGATCGAGGCCGACTCAGCCAAGAATGATATCTGGAACCAGTTTCATAACGCGCGGGACATCACCGAGCTGACAATCCACGCCGAGACGCTCATCGTTCGCAGCCGGTTCCACCTGATGGGAACCTTGCTGCGGATCCACGCCCGCGAGCTGCGGATGGAGGACACCGCGGGCAACCAGATCGCTTCATTCGTCACCACCCCCCGTAACCTGGACACCCCGCTAGGGGACACGGGTGACGGCGAGGACGGGGCCGGCGGCCTGGAGGCGGGTCACTGTTTCATCTTCATCGAGACTTTCGAGGCGGGCGAAACGACCAAAGTGCGATTCGACCTCCTGGGCGGAGACGGCCAAGAGGCCGGCGAAGGCAGGGACGGCGAGGACGGAAAGGATGTCGAGGAATGTGACGACTTGGGTCTCCCCGCGACAAACGAGCAACCCGCGGGAACGGTCTACATCTTCGAACGCGACATGCTGGGCCAGATCCTGCCGCTTTGCGGGGAGCCGGCATGGCCGACCAACGGGGAGGACGCCGTCGCGGACGGTCGCCCGGGCAGCGGCGGTCATGGGGGTGACCTGCGCGGCGCCATCGATTTGGAGGAGTTCATCCGTTTTGACGGCGGCCTGGCCGGCCAAACGGGAGAATCCCGCGCGGGCGGCAAGGCCGGTCGGCCCCAAATCGCCCGCCATGTCCGTTTCCGGGAGACGTTGGGTGGGGAGTTCAGGTTCGATATCGACGAGACGCGCCAGACCCAGGACGGCGCGGACGCCGAGCCGCCCGAGGCGGACCGGGCCGTCGGAGTTGACGGTGAGTTCGGCGGGATCGGCTCGACCGATGATTGGTTTCACCCCTTCATCCTGCGCGGCATCTACCTGCACGCGTTAGATGCGAGCGGCCCGGAGCACAACAATCCTTGGTTCGCCCACGCCACGATGATGGAGTATCTCGACTTGCTGGCGGCCTTCAAGCAGACAAGCAAGTGGCATGACTTGACCGATGAAGATCGTCAGGAGATAGGGGAGGTCGAGCAGGATATGCTTGAGCTGTTGGCGCGGACGGAAAACGCGGCGCGGACGTGGACGGCGTATGATTGAGTGGGGTCAGGCGTGAGTCGCTGACGTTTTTCTCGCCGAGATGGTGACCCCTGACTCATGGAACGCGGAACCGCATCCGGCGAACGTTCGGTGAACAAGTGACCCGAATCCGGCGGATTCGCGCGGATGATTGATTCTCTCTCGGCGCCCATTTACACATGCGACCAGGTTTTCTGAGACTCTATCGCTGTCCGAAATGTCGGGCCGAGCTCGAGCTGGTCGGCGGGTCGGTGGTCGAGGATGCGGGTGAGGTGCGAACGGCGCGGCTTCGATGCGTGGCATGTGATTCGCGCTTCGATGTCCGCGACGGGATTGTCCATCTACTCCCCGGTGAACGGGAGCTCGGCGAGGTCAAGACCAAGGAATTGAAGGGTTGGGAGGAGGTGACCGACGCCGAGCGGGACCTTGAACGTCATCACGGCTTTTGGGATAAACTCCCCTACGTCGAGGGACTCGCGAGCGAGGGGGACGATGGGGCGACGCACTGGATTCAGGCTTCGGTGTCGTTCCCGGTCGTGCCGGCCTTAATGGGTTCATTGGAGGGCAAGCAGGTTCTCGACGTGGGTGCTTCGTTCGGCTGGGCGGCGCGGCGCTTCGCGGAAAAGGGAGCGCGCGTGGTGGCCGCGGACATGAGTTCGCACTTCCTCGGGCTGGCGGGCTATTACCTGAAGGACGGGGTCTATTTTGAGCGCCTGTGCGCCGACGCGGAGGCGATGCCGCTGGCCGACGGGACGTTCGATTTCGCGTTTTGTTGCGCGACGCTCCACCATTTCGAGCATCCGGGGCGTTCGCTGCGTGAGATCGCGCGCCTGCTGCGACCCGGCGGGCGGTTCTTCGCGATCAACGAGGCCTATCGGCCCCTGCTGCGACGGGCCGGGAAGGTGTTGGACGAGTGCGGCCAGTCGCGCTTGCACCTCAGTCATGGGATCAACGAGCAAGTCTTCACGCATCGCCAGTACAAGCGCTTTATCGCGGAGGCCGGCATGGACGTGGAGGTTTACCACCCGCGCTGGGACGTCGCCGCCGAGGGGGAGGGACTGCTGCGCGTGGAGAAAAACATCGGCTTAAAGCGGGCGGATTTCCAGATCTCCGAGCAGGGCGGCTCGGCCGCGCGCCGGCTGGCCCATCGGCTCGGGATCGCAGCGCTCCTGCGGAAGAGCGGGTTGGCGGCGGAGTTGGCGCGACAATGCCTCTTCCAGTTCACCCTCTCGTATCGCATTCTCGTCGGGCGCAAACCGACGACCACTCCCCGCTGAATCGAGCCGCGCAGCATGTCCAAACGCCCGATTTTCAGACTGATTCCCTATCGGTTGCTGCCAGGGGTGGATTGGGTTCTGATCACGATCACGCTCAGCCTGATCGCCCTGGGGATCCTCACGCTGTGGGGGGCTTCATCGTTGGGCGAGGGGCCGGTCCCCCTGATCGGGGAGGCGCGCAAGCAGTGCCTCTGGGCGATGATGGGCCTTCTGACGCTGCCGGTCCTGATCCTGTTTGATTACCGCCGGCTGCGGCGCTCGGTCTGGGTTCTGTATGGCGTGTTGTTGGTGTTGCTGGTGGGCCTGCTGATCAAGGCGCACGCCATCAAGGGGGCCCGCTCGTGGTATGACCTGGGATTTGTCAATTTCCAGCCCTCCGAGGCGGGCAAGATCATCATCGTGCTCGCCTTGGCCCATTACCTGGCTGGGCGGGCGTTGGTTTTCCGCGGGCTGCGCCAGACGGCGATCCCGCTGCTGATCGTGGGCGGCCCGATTCTGCTGATCATGGCGCAGCCCGACCTGGGGACGGCCGTCGTGCTCGTGCCGATCTCGGGGGCCATGTTCTGGGTCGCCGGCATCCGCAAGTCTGTCGTCGTGCTTTTCGTATTCGTCGGCGTGGCCGGCGCGTTGCTGGCTTATCCTCACTTCAGGCCCCACCAGAAGGAGCGGATCAAGACGTTTCTCAACCCCGGGGCGGACCCGCTCAAGGGGGGGTGGCATATCCACCACGCCAAGACGGCACTGGGCTCGGGCGAGCTCCTGGGCAAGGGTTGGGGTCAGGGGACTCAGACCCGCTTCCGTTTCCTTCCCGAATACAAGACCGACTTCATCTTCCCGACCATCGGTGAGCAATTCGGCATGTTGGGATGCTCGTTGGTTCTGGTCTTGTTGACCTTGGTCATTTGGCGGCTGGCGCGGCTGGCGGCCGTGACGCAGGAACTGTTTGGCCTATTCGTGATCGCGGGCCTGACCGCCATGTTGGCGACTCACATCATCTTCAACGTTGGCATGTCGGTGGGCCTAATGCCCGTGACGGGGCTGCCGCTGCCCTTCTTCTCCTACGGCGGGTCGTTCATGCTGACGTGCATGGTCTCGATCGGCCTGGCGTTGAGCATCGGCGCGCGGCGGGACCTTTAGCGCTTGGCTCATCGAGGACTGGCGGATGGGGAGCTTCGTGATTCGCCGGGCGTGGCAATCCCCGCGAACCGGGTGGGGTGCTCGTGGATGGCACGGTGGGAATCCGAGCGTCAAGCGGTAGGGGCGGTTTGATGCTCAGGGGGTCGGCTGCGATGACCGGAGCAACAAGCAACGCAGGTAGATTTCTTCTCTCTTGCCCCTGAATGTCCGCATCAGTTTATCGATCTTACTGACCAGATCGGGGGAGGGCTGGACCATATGAACACCAATCTCCTTGCCTATTTCATCATTCTCTTTCAACCACACGCGCCGTACTTTTACCGTAAACGGCTCGATCGCCAAGGCCCGGTAGGGATATACGACGACATCGAATTCCTCATCGGCGAATTGATCTTCTGGATGGTGCCAGATACGCATCCCTTCCTGACTCAGCTCGAAAATCAGCCCACAGACGTGCGGGAGATCGGCGTAATGGTCCTTGGCCTTGAAGAGGTAGACTGGCTCTGAAGGGCGAGCGGGATCGATCTTCAGGTGCAGAATCCGCACCCGTTCGCGCCGTCTCCTGTCATCTTGTGACGAATCCACCGGCAGTGGCTCTTTCTTGCTCATCCGCTTGTCGCGTTCCAAGCCGAGCTTCTTTTGCAGACAGCCCACACCGTATACCATAATCTGAAATTATGGGATTTTCACCAGGATGTTTAACCCGCGCTTGGGGGCTGATTTGCCGCGGGCGCTTCGCCCCCATCTGGCCGGCTCTGCTGCACGTGGTCGTGGCGGGCGTGGAGGCCGCGCGCGGGCTGACATTCGGCGTTTCACCGGAACGGCGCGTCTGGGACTACTTCTGGCAGGCCGTTCCCCAACAGGACCTGCTCAAGTGCCCGTGGCAGAGCCTGTGGCATCTGCACGCCCAGCCGCCGGGGTTCTCGCTGTGGGGCTTGGCTTGGCTGCGGCTGTTGGGCCGGGACCTGTTTCCCGACCTCATCCAGGTGGCTTACGTCCTGATGGGCACCGCCGTCGTGGCGATGAGCTGGCGGCTGACCCGCGCGCTGACGCGCAGCCCCACATGCGCCGCCGTCGCCGGCCTGCTCATGGCCCTCAACCCCGCTCTGTTATACTTCGAGGCCTACTTGCTCTATGAGATGCTCGTGATTTTTCTGGTCGTGGGGTCGGTTTGGTGCTTGTGGCGAGCGCGGCTTGCGCGTTTCTGGGTCTGGCTCGCGGTGTTCGCGGGGGTGCTCATGGCGCTGGCGTTGACTCGGAGCCTATACCACTTGCTCTTCCTTGTTGGCGCCCTGGTTCTGGCCTGGCCGGCGTGGCGGGCGGCGGGGCGTCGCGCGAAGCGGCCTTGGCTGGGCGTCGCGCTGATCATTCTGGCGCTCGCGCTGCCCACGCTGTGGTACGCCAAGAACGCCGCCCAGTACGGCTTCTTTGGCTCATCGAGCTGGTTTGGCTTGGGGTTGTTCAAGTGCGTCCACAAGGGGTTCAGTTACGAGGAAATCCTGGATTTCGCCGACCAGGGCGTCATCCCCGAATACGTCCAGGCGCGCTATCCGTTTCAACATCACCCGGTCGAGTACGAGCCGTTCGGCTTCGACCGGCGCAGCGACGTCCCGCTGCTTTCGCGCGACGATTTCCACAACGTCAACGTCCCGGAGATATCCAAGGCCTACGCGGGGGCTTCGCTCGCCATGATCCGACGCGCCCCGGGGCGATACCTGGGTGCCATCCATGACAGTTACGCCATCTTCTGCCAACCCCCCTCGCGTTTCGAGCACCTCATCCCGCAACGGATCGGCCATGTCTTCTGGGAGCCGGTCTATGCCCACGTCTTCCACGGCTTCTTTTTGGCCGAGTGGGTCGAGTATTTCTTCCGCCTCAAATTCGGGTCGATCCTATATTTCATTTTTCCCCTCCTGATGATCGGGGGGGCGGTGGCGTGGTGGCGCGATCGACGACGCCTATCGAGGCCCATCGAGGGTGCTCAGCCCGATAACGGGCAGGCGCGCGAGGAAGAGGCCGCGCGGCTCCTCACCCTCGTCTACATGCTCTATGTTTGCCTATACGTGGCCGTGGTGTGTTGCCTGTTCGAGCAGGGCGAGAACATGCGGTTTCGCTTCGCGACCGAGCCGCTCACGCTCGCGCTGGGTCTGATGCTTCTTCAGCGGTGGTGGCGCCGTTGGGGGCGCTCATGGTCCGGACGGCTGCGGCCAGGTCCAGCGTCTTCTCGTAAATCGCCCGACCGCTGATCGCGCCGATCAGGTTGGGCCGGCCGAGCTCGCGCAGCCGAAGCAGGTCATTCACGTCGCGGATTCCGCCCGAGGCGATGACGCTCATCCCGACGGTCCGCGCGAGCCGATCGACGCTTGCCAGGTTGGGGCCCGAGAGCATGCCGTCGGTATCGATGTCGGTATAAATGACGTTCGCCACGCCAAGCTTCTCGAGCTCGCGGGCGAAGTCCAGCGCCTGCAATTCGGTGGTCTCGACCCAGCCCTCGATGGCCACCTTGCCGTCGCGCGCGTCGATCCCGACGATCAGCCGCGCTCCGACGCGGCGGGCCAGGCGCGAGACCAGTTCACGGTCGTGCAGGGCGCTGGTGCCCAGGATCGCGTAGTCGATGCCCAGATCGAGGACCCGGTCGACGGCCTGTTCGGAGCGCAGCCCCCCGCCGACCTCGATTTCCATGCGCGTGGCCTCCCGGATCCGGCCGATCGCATCCCAATTGCGCGGCTCGCCCTCGAAAGCCCCGTCCAGGTCCACCACGTGAAGCCGGCGGGTGCCCTGGCCCTCGAACTCGCGCGCCACGGCGACCGGATCGTCTGAATAAACCGTCTTGGCCTCGGCGCGACCGCGACTGAGGCGCACCACCTGGCCTCCCATCAGGTCGATGGCGGGAATCGGAAGGAACATGCTTAAACTCATGGAACTGAGGACTGGACGGCCTTGCCGGTCGTTTTGGCACCCGCGCTAATCCGCGATGATCACCATATAGCGTTCAGGTTCATCGCCCCGGCTGAAGGTACTGATCCCCTCTTCGGTGCTCAGGATGTGGTGGAGGTACTTGCGTTCGAGCGGGGGCATCGGGTCCAGCTCGATCTCATTGCCCGTCTCGCGCGCGCGGCCGATGGCGCGCTGCCCCAGTTTGTCGAGCTTGTCGAACTCGCGGGTGCGATAGTGCTCCACGTCGATGACGACCAGCGGGGCCTCGCGCATCGAACGCAGGAGCATCCGGGTGATCAGGTGCTGCAGGGCGTCCAGGTTCTGTCCCTCGCGCCCGATCAGAATCGACGCCGCCGTCTTCGACGCGATCTGGATCACAATGACGTCGTCGCGGGTCTCCTCGAAGATCTCGGCCTCGATGCCCAAAATGTTCAAGATCGACTCGACGTGGTCCATGGCCTGATCGGCCAGGTACTCGGGGCGAACCTTCAGGTGTAGCTGCAACATCGGCTTGGCCCCGGGCAGCAGGTCGGCTTCCTCCTCGGTGGTCACGTGATACGTCACGGCCTCCTTCGGCAACCCCATCCGCCCCAGCGCCTCGCGCAGCATCTCTTCTTCGTCGGTTCCGGCGATTACAATCTCCTCAGCCATGGCTACTACCTTATCGTCCCGCCTTTTCTCGATATGCTCGACCCAGTTCAGGCCTTAGCCGGTGCCGTGCTGGGCGCGACCGGTGGCCGCTTGATGAGCTTATTCACCCAATACTGCTGAAGCACCTGCCACAGGTTGGATATGAGCCAATATAGCATCAGGCCCGAGGGAAAGCTATACGTAATCACTAGAATGAAAATCGGCATGAAGTAGAGCATCATTTTCTGCATCTGGGCCTGCTGGGGGTCGGTCGGGGGGGTGACCGTCAACTTGCTGCTGGCCATCTGCGTCATCGCCGTGATGATCGGCAGCAGATTGAAGTAATTGCCGATCAGCGGCAACGTGAATCCCAACTCGATGAGCCGGTCGGGCTTGGAGAGGTCGTCAAACCACCAGAAGGGCGCGCCCCGCAGGTCAATGGTCTGATAGAGCAACTTATACAGCGCGAAGAAGATCGGGATTTGGATCATCATCCACATACAGCCCTTGAGCATCCCCAACGGGTTGACGTTGTGCTCGCGATAGAGCTTCATCATCTCCTGCTGCTTGCGCTGTGGATCGGTTTTGTACTTTTCGTTCAGTTTGTCGATATGCGGCTTGAGCTTCGCCATTTCCTGCGTGACTTTGGCCTGGGACTTCATCCCCTTGTGGACCAGCGGGAAGGTCAATAGCTTGACCATGACCGTCAACATGATGATGGCGATGCCCCAACTGGCGAAAATCGAGTGGAACCACCCCAAGAGCCGCATCAGGACCAGGCACAAGCCTCGGGTAATCGGCCAGGAGTTGTAGAACAGCACGCGGTCCAGGTCATGCCCCGCCTCGCGCAGGATCCGCTGCTGTTTGGGCCCCATGTAGAGCAGGTAGCGGAATTCCCGGGAATCGCCGGCCGCGAGGTCCAGACTCGGGGTGTAGAGCTCGAGGACCGGGAAGTCCTTGAGCGAATCATCATCGGCCGCCGACCCGAGCAGGCTACCGGGGAGGAACGCATCGCCCTGATTGAGGGCGGTTTGCTCGTCGGGAACCAACGCCGAGAGGAAATACATGTTTTGGATGCCGCCCCAGTCGATCGTCGCGCCGCTGTAGCCGGCCGTCTCCGACTTGCGATCCCCTCCGCTGTATTTGAGCGTGTAGTATTTGAAGACGTCGCCGCTCTTGATCAACGCGTTGACCGAGAACCAGCGGGCCATCGCGGCGGATACGTCCATCTTGCCGCCCAGCCCCGGTCCCAGCGTCACGCCGAGCCCGGCTCCTCCCAGGTCGAAGCTCAGGTTGGACTCCCCGGTGTTGGTCAGCTTGATCTCAAACCGACCGAGGAAACCATCATCGGCGAAGAGGTAGGTTTTCACGACGCCGAGGCCCGCCGAGGCAGGCTCTTCGAACGTGAACTCGATACCCCTCAGACCGTCGCGTGTGATCGTGCGATGGGAGTATAGCCCTTCGTTGAGTTCGTTGCGGAATAGGCCCCCTCTGCCCCGCTCCTTGAGGACGATCTCAAAGGGCAACGGGGCCTGGTCGATATCGGCGAGCTGGGGATCGATCAGCGAGACCCCTCGGTCGGCGACCTTCTCGCCTGCCTCCGGTTCGTCCTCGAGGGGCGGGATGAACTCGGGGTCGATGATGTCCCACTTGACCGGCACGGCCCCACGCGTGGAGAACTCGATGTCAAACTTCTCGGTGCGGAATGGGACCAGCTCCGCGGGTTCCCTCTGTGGGGGTGGTGAGGACTGTCGCGGGGCGCTGGGCCGGGCCTCATCGGTCGGGGAAGGGGCCGGTTCGATCGACGCGGGCGAGGTCCGGGCCGAATCCGAGGCGACGCCGGGAGCCGGTTCCTCGCCCGGCGGGGGCTCGGGCGCGGTCACTTGCATGTACTTCAGCGTGAGCTGGACAATGATCAGGCTGAAGATGAAGAACAGCAGATAACGCTTTTCCATGGGTTAGGACCTGGGTGCCTCCGGGCCCGCGTTGCCGGGGGCGACCGGCTCCGCGGCGTCGGCCGGCCCGACGCTCGCTCGGGGTTCAGGCACGGGGTCGAACCCGCCGGGATGAAAGGGATTGCAGCAAGCAACCCGCCACACGATCAACCACAATGCCCGAGGCCAAGCATGACGGTCCAGCGCATCCAGGGCGTACTGCGCGCAACTGGGATAGAACCGGCAACAGGGCGGCAACGCCGGCGAGACCAGGCGATGCCAGAGCAGGATGGGAAGTCTTAGAATTCGGGTGATCATCGATGGGGGAACAAGGCGACCACGTGCGCGGCCGGCCCACGGGAGTTGGCCGGGCGCGATCGGGCGTGGTGGCGCATGGGCCTTTGACTCGTGTTCAGGGGGTTGAGGCCAGTGGGAATCGCTCCAATTCAGAGTCTAGAACTGACAATCGAAAACTCAAATTCTTCCGGTGGGGGCGCGTTTGTCAGCGTTTCCCCTCTTCCCGTTCGGGGTCGGGTTCGGCCGGGAAGCCCAGGCGTCTCAAGATATTGGTCAAGTCTCGTTCAAATTCCACGAACGGTGCCGTGGCGGCGGGCCGCTTGAGGTTGACCACGAAATCCCAGCCCGGCGGGATTTCGAGCCGCCTGCGCCGGAAAAACTCGCGCGTTCGACGTCGCATCCGGTTGCGCGCCACCGCCTTGCCGCTCTTGCGCGTGGCCGTCAGGCCCAGCCGCCAGGGATCCGCCGCGCCGCGCCGCAGGCAAAAAATGACAGCCATGCGCCCGTGGGCGCGCCACCCTCGCTCGTAGACCCGCAGGTATTCCGGGCGTTTTCGCAGATGGTGTTCAGCCGAAAATCGCTCGTCGCCCACCTCACGGCACTGCCTTTCATGACCTTTCGGTCGGCTTTAGCCGGAGACGGTCAACTGCTTCCGACCCCGCGCACGGCGCCGAGCGAGCACGGCCCGACCCGCCTTGGTCTCCATCCGTGACCGGAACCCGTGTTTATTCAGGCGTTTACGCCCGTGCGGTTGATATGTTCGTTTCATCGCTTGATGTCTCCCGCCGCGCGGCTCTCAAGAGGCCGCCCGCCTATCTCCTCGGCTCCCCAGATTCAATATTAATCCCCACGCGCACACGCTGAGCCGAGGGCCAAGCCACCCTTCTACCGCTTTCCCAGCGCCCTGTCAAGAACGGCGGCTGGCCGATAAGGGGTGGTTTTGTCCGCCCATCCATGGAATCCTCCAAGGTCATGAAACGATTGCGCCGCTGGTATCGCTCCCCGGAAAAAGAATTCCTGCGCCGGGAGGTCGCCTGGACGCGCCGGTGGATGTTGCGCGGCTGGCCGCTGGTGGGACTTCTGGTAATCACAATCTGGGCACCGATGTATTTAAGGTGGGCAATGAAGTCCGCTTCGACGATGGTGAATATGCCGCCCTCTAGCGCCGCGATTCACATCGGCATTTCGGTTGCGGCGTACGTCGTCCCCGAACTCGCCATCGTGTGGTTTGGATGGTTTGTCCTGATGAAGCGCCGGGCCCTTTCGCCCGTTGCGCCCGGTCGACGTGAAGAACTGCTCGTCACCCCTCTCGATTTCTCAAGATACGTGCCCGCTTTGTTGACCGCCCCTCTGTTGTGGCTCACCATCGTCAACGCATGCCGAACAATCGCCCAATTGCTCGTCGACATTGTCTATCCGGACCCGTTCTTGACGGCCATTTATACCGCTGTATCATGGGAGGCCGCTTATTATTACAAGATCGGCACCGAGTTATCGGGCGCGCTCGAATCCTTGGTGTTCTGCTGGTTCGCGACGATCGTGGTCTTCTGGATCGTCTTGACGAATCCGCGGCCCTATCGCGTCGCGCTTCTGGCCGTTGTCTTGTACATCGCTTTCTGGGTGATCGAGGGCCTCTCCCAGGTTCTTCCACATCTATTCTTTCGGACGAGAGCGTCGGCGGAGTTTGCAGGCAAGGGACTGAGCGCAATGCTGATTTGCTCCCTCTTTGGCTTGGCCGCCCGGCGCTTTCTCTTGAAGCTTGGCCGCCAAGAAACGCGCGATCGACTCGCGACGGCCAGTTCCAACGTGAAGGGGTGATCCCAGCCAAAACCGAACTCAGCCCGGCCGCATGGGCCGAAATGGACAGCGGGCCATCGTTTGTGTAGGATGGGCGGCGGTCCATGTCGCGGAGGTCTAGGGCGGGCGATGCATCAGGTTCTGACGATTATCATGGCTGGGGGGAAGGGGTCGCGGCTGCTGGTGCTGGCTGATCGGCGGGCCAAACCGGCGTTGCCGTTTGGCGGCATCTACCGGATTGTTGACTTCCCGCTCAGCAATGCGATGCGCTCGGGCGCGCGCCACCTGGGGATCATCACGCAGTATCGGCCCTATTCGCTGACCGACCACGTGGGGCTGGGCGAATGGTGGGGCTTCAACCGCTTCGGCAGCAAGGCCAAGGTGCTCTCGCCCTACACCGGCGAGGACGACTCGACTTTCTATAAGGGCAACGCCGACGCCGTCTATCAGAACATCGAATTCATCGAACGCTTCCCGCACGTCACCGAGGTCCTCGTCCTCTCGGGCGACCACATCTACAACATGGACTACCGGCCGATGCTGGCACTGCATCGCGACAGCGGTGCCCAGCTCACGCTGGCCACCCAGGCCGTCCCCTGGGAGGATACCTCGCGCTTCGGCCTGGTGGTGGCCGACCAGGCGGGCCGCGTCACCGCCTTTCAGGAGAAACCCAAGTTCAACCCGCTCTCCAACCAGGCCTCGCTCGGCATCTATATCTTCGACCGCCAGGCACTGATCGACGCGCTCGACGCCGACCACGATGACCCCCAATCGGGCCACGATTTCGGCGGAGACATCATCCCGCGGCTGATCGAGCGGACGACGGCCTGTCAATACGAATTCAAGGGCTACTGGCGCGACGTGGGGACGATCCGCTCCTATTACGACACCTCGATGGAGGCGCTCGATGCCCGGTCCGGCCTCGACCTGCAGGCCTGGGGCGTGCGGACCAATCACCGCGAAATCCCGCTGGGCAGCCAGCGCCCCTTGCGCCTGGCGGGCGGGGCGCACGTGCGCAATTCGCTGGTCAGCAAGGGTTCGCTCGTCGAGGGCGAGGTGGTCGATTCGATCCTCTCGCCGGGAGTCCACGTCTGTCCCGGCGCCCGGCTCAAGGGTTGCGTGATCCTCCACGACACGCTCGTCGGGAAGGGTTGCGTGCTCGAGAACGCGATCGTCGACAAGAATTGCGTCATCGAGGCGGGAGCGCGCGTCGGCGACCCCGACCTGGGTCCCGAACCCAACCGCCTCAAACCCGAGCTACTCGATCAGGGCACGACCGTCGTCGGCAAGGGTGTCCGGCTGGGGCGCGGCGCGCGGATCGGCCGCAATTGCCTGATCTACCCCGGCACGGTCCTCAACGGCGCCGGGCCAAGCACCATCGAATCGGGGATGACCTGTTTCCAACAAGTGGATGGGAGTCCGCGGGTCGTTTAGTGAATCTAAAGGAATGATGGATACATTCAGTCCGAAGAAACGCTCATGGATCATGGCGCGGGTCAAGTCCTTTGGGGCAAAGTCGACCGAGGAAAGACTCCGGGCGCTCCTTCGGAGGGAGAAGCTTTACGGCTGGCGTAGAAGGTACCCGCTGCCAGGAAAGCCGGACTTCGTATTTCCGAAGGAGCGTGTAGCCGTGTTCGTCGACGGGTGTTTCTGGCACGGGCATCCCAGGAATTGCCGCATGCCCAAGACAAACCGGGCTTATTGGGAAAATAAAATTGGGCGTAACGTGGCGCGAGATAAGGAAGTGACTGGCGACCTGCGAAAAGGGGGTTGGACTGTCATCAGAATATGGGAACATAGGGTAACGCACAAATCCACGGTGACACGACTACGGAGGGCGCTATCGAGAAATGGAGAATGACCGTACAGTCGCGGAGTTTTTCGCCGGCATCGGCCTGATGCGCATGGGACTGGAGCGGGCCGGATGGAGCGTGGCGTGGGCCAACGACATCGATGAAGACAAGTTCAAGATGTATCGCGATCACTTCCATGATGCTGGCGAGCGCTTTCATCTCGGAGACGTGCATCTCATTGATCCCGGGACAATCCCCACGGTTGCACTAGCAACCGCTTCCTTTCCATGCAACGACCTTTCACTCGCGGGCGCTCGCCGCGGCCTTGTTGGCCGGCATTCGTCTTCTTTTTGGGGTTTCATTAGTGCGATCAAAGGCATGTCGTCCCGGCCACCACTCGTCCTGCTGGAGAATGTTACCGGATTCCTTACTTCGCGCGATGGCAACGACTTCCGAGACGCTTGCCTCGCTTTGAACGATCTCGGCTACTCAATTGATGCCTGCATCATTGACGCCGCGCTCTTCGTTCCCCAGAGCAGGCAGAGGTTGTTTTTGATCGGTAAGCGCGAAACGAGGAGGCCTGACCGGGTCGCGGAATCACCAGTGTTCTATTGCGCCTCCCCCCAATCTTAGACCACGAACCGGCGAATTTAAGGTGGAACCTGTGGTTGCCTGTTGCGTGTTTTGAGCGGTCAACAAACCGCCCCTGCTGATGCCGTTGCGTGGCGCGGCCCGTCCCCGAAGCGAAGCGACGGCATCTCGCTCGATCATGTCCGACCCCCTCCACCGACAAATACCTCTGCCGGGGTCTTCTTGTCCAGAGCCCA
>CAUZJO010000022.1:0-38334 GCA_963580245.1 Candidatus Sumerlaeia bacterium
CGCATCGCACCCAGGTCGACCGTCGCCCACTGGGGCGGATCGGACTGGGCCGGTTCGAGGAAATCCCGTTGGCGCGCTTTGCCGTCCAGAATGCCGGCGATGTGTTCCCAACCCAGGCGCGCTTCATTGTCCAGACCCGGCAACTTGCCCAGCGTCGCCACTGTGCGCTGACGCGGTCCCCGCGACGTGCGAACCGACTCCACCAGGGTCCAGTAATGATACGTCTCGCCATTCTTTTTTCCGTGATGTCGCCTGAGAAACATGAGCGCGGACCCTCCTGGATCGCGCTCAATTTTGACAATGCGAAAGGCCCGTGGCAAGGGGGTGGTCTGCACTACATGGGCATGTCAGAGACGGATTTGAACAAAATCAATCCTCCCTATCGTGCGATCACCCGAAAAATCACCCGACTGAAGCAAGTACTGCGGAAAGTGGGCTAACACCCCCGTCGCGCATCCGGGACTAACGGCCATCGTCGGAACTGCAATGGTCGATGAAGAACTGCTGACACCCCAAGCCCTCGCGTGGCGCGCGGCGCACGTACGAACCGTCGGCTTGGAGGTCCCAGGCCTGGGCCTGGTCCGCCATCACTTCCTTGAGGAGCGTCTCGAGAACCTGCTGAAGGGGAAGGGACTCGATCGGGGTGATGGCTTCGACCCGGTTATCCAGGTTACGGCTCATCCAGTCGGCCGACCCGATGTAGTATTCATGTTTCCCCCCGTTGCGGAAAAAGTAAATGCGCGTATGTTCAAGGAACCGCCCGATCACGCACATGATCCGGATGTTCTCGGACAATCCCGGCACGCCGGGACGCAGGCAACAGAATCCGCGGATGATCAGGTCGATCTGGACCCCCACCCGCGAGGCCTCGTAGAGTGCCTCAATGATCTCCGGGTCCTCGAGCTGATTCATCTTGGCGATGATTCGGCCCGGGTTCTCTTCGATGTGGTTCTTGGTCTCGCGGCTGATCATCTCAACGAAGCGCTCGCGCATGTTCACGGGCGCCACCAACAGCTTGCGATATTCGCGAAAGTCCGAATGCCCGGTCAGGTAGTTGAACAGATCGGAGACGTCCTCACATAGCTCCGGATCACAGGTAAACAGTCCCAGGTCGGTGTAAAGCCGGGCCGTGCCGGTGTGATAATTACCCGTGCCGATGTGCGCGTAGCGGCGGATGCCCGCGGGCTCATCGCGCACGATCAGCAGCGTCTTGCTGTGGGTCTTCAGCCCGATAAAGCCGTACGAGACGTGGGCGCCGGCCTTCTCCAGTTTCCTGACCCACTCGATGTTGCTTGCCTCATCGAAGCGGGCCTTGATTTCGACCTGGACGTTGACCTCCTTGCCCGCCTCGACCGCCTTGAGCAGCGCGTCCACTATGGGGCTGTTAGCCGCCGTGCGGTAGAGCGTCTGCTTGATCGCCACGACGCGCGGATCGACGGCCGCCTCCTCGAGCAAGGCCATGACGCTGGTGGCGAAAGATTGGTACGGGTGGTGGACCAACAGGTCATTGCGTCGCATGACGTCGAACAGGTCCACTTTCTCCTCGCTCGACTCGACTTGACGCAACCGGGGATGCGAGACGGGGTGATGCGACTCGAATCGCAGTCGCGAGACGTCCAAGCCGCCCAACGCAAAAAGATCACGTAACCCAAGCATGGTGTCGGACTGGTAGACGTCGCGTTCGGAATGCACGCCCAGCTCCTGCACCATCCAGAATTTCAGTTCGTCGCAGATCGATCGCTGGGTCTCGATGCGAACCGTCGGCGCGAATCGCCGAGTGCGCAGCTCCTCCTCGATCACTTCCAGAAGGTCGTCGGCCTCTTCCTCGTTGCGTTCGATATCGGCGTTGCGCGTGACACGAAAGGGCGAGGACTCCAGAATCTCTATCCCCACGAACAACCGATCGAGGAACTGGGCGGTGATCTCCTCCAGGGGCACGAACACCATCTGGTCGGGGATCTGCACGAATCGCGACCGGTTGGACGGAATCTTGACCCGGGCCAATCGCGGGACCGGTTCTCCGCGACGCTGGACCAAGACCGCCAGCGACAGGCTGAGATTGGAGATGAAGGGAAACGGCTGACCGGGCCCCACGCCCAGCGGGGTCAGGATCGGCATGATCATCTTCTCGAAATAATCGCGCAGCCAGTCCTTTTGGACATCGGTCAACTCATTCCAGGCGGCGACGGCGATCCCTTCCTCCTTGAGCGCGGGCAGTAGATCTTCCAACCAAAGTTGGTCCAGGGCGGTGACTTCCCGACTGACGATGGCCCGAATTTCGTCGAGCTGCTCCAAGGGGGTCTTCCCATCCATCGAGCGACGCGTGACGCCGGCGGCCAACTGGCGCTGCAGGCCCCCCACGCGTTTCATGAAGAACTCATCGAGATTGTTGGCCGCGATGCCCAGGAAATTGACCCGTTCCAGGAGTGGGTTGTGGGAGGCGGCCGCTTCCTCGAAAACCCTGTGATTGAAGGCCAGCCAGGAACTCTCGCGGTTGAAGTACTTCTCGCCGGGCACCAGTTCAGCCCGGTCGGGCCTCGCGGACTCGGGTTGGTCGATGTGAGCCAAACTCATCGGATCCCTCTTTCATGCTTACCCGCTGGCGCGGCCCACGCGCCCCGCGCGGGGCGCGTGAGGGCGCGTGAGGGCGCGAGCGCGCCACTTATAATGGTTATGGTATTAGAACGTCGCGCCACTGTCAGCGGTCAGATGGAGAACGCCCAATGGTCCGGGCACAAATCAATTCTGGCCTCATGCTCGACCCCGAAGGGGTCGAATGTGATTAGCCGTGGGTGTCAACCCACGGTTCGCGGTCCTCAAATCTCGACAACCCTGAAGGGGTTGAACCGCGACGTGATGCAGCCGATTCGACCCCTTCAGGGTCGTGACGTCTTGGGGCCTCACGTCCGGGAGTTGAAACCCCCGGCTAATCACATTGCTCCCTTTCAGGGAGCCAGAAAACTGATTTGTGCACCCACAACGGCCTCGCCCAAGGAAGGGGGGGATCAAGGGGGACATTACGCCGAGGGAGGGATTATCCCTCCTCGCCCAGTTCGTCGACAAGCAACGTGGCCACGTTGTTGTTGACCTCGAGGAACCCGCCGGTCACTTGATAATCCTTCTCGCCTCCGGCGCTCTTGACGTTCAGCGTCCCTCTGCCCAGGGTGGCCAACAACGGGGCGTGGTGGGCCATCACGCCCAGATAGCCCTCGGCCGCCGGGACGACGATCGAGTGGACGCGCCCCTCGAAAACCGTGCGCACCTGGGTCACGATATGCAGGTCGAAATCAGCCATCTCTCACTCTCTACAGGTTGGCCATCTTCTCCGCGTTCTCCTGGACTTCCTCGATCTGGCCCGCCATGTAACAGGCCTGTTCGGGCACCTCGTCCAGCTCTCCGTCGACGATCATCTTGAAGCCCCGGACCGTGTCCTCGCGCTTGACGTAGGCGCCGGGCCGCCCCGTAAAGGCCTCCGCCACGTGGAACGGCTGGCTAAGGAAACGCTGGATTTTCCGCGCGCGCTGGACCGTCAGCTTGTCCTCTTCGCTCAGCTCATCCATGCCCAGGATCGCGATGATGTCCTGCAGGTCCTTGTATCGCTGCAGGACGTTCTGGATGTCTCGCGCCACCTGATAGTGCTCTTCCCCCAGGACCTTGGGGTCCAGGAGGCGGCTGGTCGAGTCGAGCGGGTCGACCGCCGGATAGATGCCCAGCTCGGCGATCTGGCGCGAGAGCACCGTCGTGGCGTCAAGGTGGGCAAACGTGTTGGCGGGGGCCGGGTCGGTCAGATCGTCGGCCGGGACGTAGACGGCCTGGACCGAAGTGATCGAACCCTTGTTTGTCGACGTAATTCGCTCTTGCAGGGTGCCCATCTCGGAGGCCAAGGTGGGCTGATAGCCCACGGCCGACGGCATCCGGCCCAGCAATGCCGAGACCTCGGAGCCGGCCTGCGTGAAGCGGAAGATATTATCGACGAACAGGAGCACGTCCTGCCCCATTTCGTCCCGGAAATATTCGGTCATCGTGAGTGCCGAGAGGCACACGCGCAGCCGCGAGCCGGGCGGCTCGTTCATCTGGCCAAAGACCAGGGCCGCCTTGGACTTACCCTCCTCGGAGCTGACCACGCCCGATTCGTTCATTTCGAGCCACAGGTCGTTACCCTCGCGCGTGCGCTCGCCCACGCCGGCGAAGACCGAGTAGCCGCCGTGTTCCTTGGCAATATTGTTGATCAGCTCCATGATGATGACCGTCTTGCCGACGCCGGCGCCTCCGAACAGGCCGATCTTGCCCCCCTTGGCGTACGGGGCCAACAGGTCGATGACCTTGATGCCGGTCTCGAGAATCTGCGTGGCGGGCAGCGTCTCGTTGAGGTCGGGGGCCGGGCGATGGATCGGCCAGCGTTGGTCGGGGTGGGGCAGCTCGCCGCGACCGTCCAGCGGCTCGCCGAGCAGGTTAAAGATGTGCCCCAGCACCTGCGGGCCAACCGGGACGGTGATCGGTTGCCCGGTGTCGATCGCTTCCATGCCGCGCACCAGCCCGTCGGTCGACCCCAGCGCGACGCAACGCACCGTGTTATTCCCAACGTGCAGGGCCACCTCGCCGACCAGCGTCTGGCCCGTGGCCTTGTTCTCGACGTGGACGGCGTTATAGATGTTTGGCAGCATGTCCGAATGAAACTCCACGTCCATCGTGGGTCCGATGACTTGTTTGATCTTGCCGATGTTGGCCATTATCCGATGGTACCCTTTCTCGAATTCTTATGTGATGACAGGTCTTGACGTACTGCTATTCATGCCACCTTCGGCTGGAAATGAATAAGAGGAACCTCTACTCGCTTGGCCGGCGTTGTCGGGTCAGCCAGCAAACGATCAACTTCCTTCAAGACTTCCGCCATGTAGTAACGTTCGTCGCACTGCCTACAGCAGCCGGTTGGAACATCTTCTAAAATGTAAAACTGTCCGCCGCGCCGAGTCTCATAATACATGCGACACGCATCGACGGGGCCCCCGCAGAAGTAGCAGTCGGCATACGCTTCATTGCTCATCATTGAGAACCCGCACCTGGATTTTTGTTCCTGGTCTCCGTGTCGATCCATTTAGGCTCTGATGGCACATACACCGTGACCAACACCATACTTCCGACGGATGATTTACCGCAAACGCAATGGACGGGCCTATCATTGGATGTATAACCGAGCACCAAACAACTTTCGCCTCTCGGAGCCTCCGAGTACTCCTCCAGTACTTTACACTGGCCCAGCACATGTTCCAATTCAATTATCGACAACCCGTCCTTTCGTTCGCTCAAGATCAGCGTGTCGCGATACAACCACCGACTTCCCTCTAAGCTGATCTCGGATGAATTCGATCCAATCCATCACCCCTCCTTGAGGGACATTCTTCCCCAGCACTAACCCCGCAACGCCTCGGCCCCGCCCACGATGTCGAGCAGTTCTCTAGTAATCGTCGCCTGACGCGCCTTGTTCAATTGCAGTGTCAATGCGTCGCCCAGCTCCGTGCAGTTCTTAGAGGCGTTGTTCATCGCAATCATCCGCGCGCCGTGTTCGCTGGTCGCCGCCTCGGCCATCGTGATGTAGGTCTTCGAACTCAGGTAGCGTGGCAGCAGCGAGTCCAACAGCAACTCGGCCGAAGGTTCCAGGATATAGTCGACTTCCTTACTCTCGCGCCCTTCCTCCTGTTCCTCCTCGATCCCCAGCGCCTCGGGCGTCAACGGCAGGTACTGTTCCACGGTCGTCTTATTAACCGCGGTCGAGATGAACGCCGGATAGACAAGCGTGACGACGTCGCATTCGTTGTTGCGGAAACCGTCGAGCAAAAAGTCCGCCAAGCGCCGGGCCTCGGGGTCGTCGGGCTGGCCGCCGAGGCCGATCACCTTCTCAACAATCGGCCAGGGACGGCGACGAAAGTAATCATGACCGCGCCGGCCGACGCAAACCAGTTTCCAATCGGCGTCGGGCTCCGCCTTGAGCCGCGTCTGGGCCTCCCGGATCAGATTGTGATTGAACCCCCCGCACAGCCCCCTATCCGACGTGAACAGGACCAGTATCTTGCGATTCCCTTCACGCGCGTGAAACAGCGGGTTTTCGGCGATGGCGGTGCTGCCGGCAACGTGCGAGATAAGCTGCTGAAGCTTGCGCGCGTACGGTCGCCCGGCCATCAGGGTGGCCTGCGCCCGCCGCAGCTTGGCCGCCGACACCATCTCCATCGCGCGCGTGATCTGCTTGATGCTCCGGACCGAACGCACGCGCCGCCGCAGGACTTTGAGGGACTCCGCCATCGGTTACTCTGTTTTCGCCGTGAACTGCTCTTTGAATTCGGTGATCGCCCGCTTGAGCTTGGCGTCCAATTCCTCGCTCAAGACCGGATTGGTCTCCAGATCATGATGAATGTCGTGATACTTCTCGTCGATGAACTCATTGAGGCCCTTTTCGAACTCCCCACACACATCAACGGGCAAATCGTCCAGAAAGCCCTGGGTCGCCGCGTAGAGGGTGCAGATCTGCTTGGACTGGTCCTGCGGGACGTTCAGCCCCTGCTTGAGCACCTCGGACAGCCGCGCCCCGCGCGTCAGTTGCTGCTGGGTGGCCTTGTCCAGGTCCGAGCCGAACTGCGCGAAGGCGGCCAGTTCACGATACTGGGCCAGGTCCAACCGCAGCTTACCCCCCACCTGCTTCATCGCCTTGGTCTGAGCGTTGCCGCCCACGCGGCTGACCGACAGACCCACGTTGATCGCCGGCCGCTGGCCCGCGTAAAACAGGTCGGGTTCCAGATAAATCTGTCCATCGGTGATCGAGATCACGTTGGTGGGGATGTAGGCCGACACGTCGCCCGCCTGGGTCTCGATAATCGGCAGGGCCGTCATCGACCCACCCGACGTGGGGTCCATCTTGACCTCATAACCGGCACCGCCGCTCATCGCCGCGCGGGCCTTTTCGGCGGCCCCGGCGCCACCCTCGGTCCCCCGATAGACCTTGCCGTCGATGCCCCCCTGCTCCCCGTCAGCCTTGTCCTCTTTGCCGACAATGCAGTATTTCTCCTCAAGCTTACAAGCCCGTTCGAGCAACCGGCTGTGACAATAGAAGACGTCGCCGGGGTAGGCCTCGCGTCCGGGCGGACGACGCAGCAGCAACGAGAGCTGGCGGTAGGCGGCGGCCTGTTTGGACAGGTCGTCGAAAACACAAAGCACGTGTTTACCCTGCCACATAAATTCCTCGCCGATCGCGCAGCCGGCATACGGCGCCATGTAAAGCAGCGTGGCCGGATCGTCGGCGGTCGCGGCGACGACGATCGTGTAGTCCATCGCCCCGTGCTCGCGAAACATCTGGAGCGTGCCCGCCACCGACGACGCCTTCTGGCCGATCGCCACGTAGATGCAGATCACGTCCTTGCCGCGCTGGTTGATGATCGTGTCGAGGGCAACCGTCGTCTTTCCGGTCTGACGATCGCCGATGATCAGCTCGCGCTGGCCGCGCCCGATCGGGATCATCGCGTCGATGGACTTGATGCCCGTCATCAACGGCTGCTTGACCGGCTGGCGGCTGATCACGTTGGGCGCGATGACCTCGATGGGGCGGATCTTATCGGTGGCGATCGGCCCCTGTGCGTCCAGAGGCTGCCCGATGGAATTGACCACCCGTCCCAGCAGCGCCTCGCCCACCGGCACCGAGGCAATCCGATTGGTGCGCTTGACCGTATCGCCCTCTTTGATCCCGATGCCCCAATCGAACAGCGCCACCCCCACGCTGGCCTCATCCAGGTTGAGCACCAAGCCCATCGCGCCGCCCGGAAACTCCAGCAGCTCGCCGGCCATGGCGTCCTGCAAGCCGTAGACCGTGGCGATTGCGTCGCCGATTTTCAACACCGTGCCGACGTTCTGCACGTCAACGCCGGCCTGGTAGCCGCTCAGTTCCTTTTCCAGTATTTCAGTAATTTCGTCCGGTCGAAGAGCCATGATGACCTCGACTCCTTGTCCTTTGTGAGTGAATGGGCCGGTTCAGCGTTTCGCCGTTTGGAAGCAAAAGTCCGGCTGGTTCGTTCTTGCAAGTCCTTCTCAGGCGCCGACCCTGATGACCTGTGTCTTGCACAACCGATCTTGGATTTCATCCAGACCGTGGCGCAGGCTACTGTCGATCAGCACATCCCCATAGCGGAAGATCAAGCCACCGATCAAACGCGAATCCACGACAAATTCGATCTTCAGACGCCGATGGGTATATTTCTCCAGGGCGTCCTTGAGTCGCAATTTATCCTGCATTCTCAATTCCCGGGCCGTTTCAACGGTCGCATGATCGATCCCCTCGGCTTCCTCCACCATCAGCTCAAACAGTTCGGTGATATCCGCGAAGACGCCTCTTCTCTCACGGGTGACAAGAAGGTGAATCATTTTAATCAAGATCGTCGAGACGCGCGGTTTGAGGACCCGGTCAAAGACCGCCATCTTATCCTCGGTCGAGATCTGCGGGCTTTCCATAAAGATGGTCAAACCCTTCTGCTTGCCTCTGGCGACCTCGCCCAGCACCCGGCACTCCTCCCGCACCCGTTGCAGGATGCCCTGCTTCTGCGCGGTGTGGAACAGCGCCGTCGCATAGGAGCGGGCCACGAGCGAGTATTGGTGCTGCGTGATCAATTAATTCTTGCTCCCCAGATCATTGATGAACGAATCCACCAGTCGCCGGTCGGCCTGCTCGTCAAGCTTGGCCCGCAGCAGCCGCTCCGAAGCGCCAACCACCATCGAGGCCACCTCATCGCGCAACTCAATGCGTGCCTTGTCCAATTCCACCTCTATCGACCGTTTGGCCCGGTCGGTGATTTCCTGGGCTTCGGCGCGGGCCTTCTCGGTTAGCTCGCCCGCCACCCGGCGCCCATCGGCGACGGCCTCCTGAATGCGCGCACGCGCTTCCTGTTCGATGTGGCTCAGCCGCTCCTCGTAGTCTTCCTGCATTTTCGTCAGTTCGGCCTGTTTGTTCTCGATGTCGGTGAAGCCCTTGGCGATCTCTTCTTGGCGTTGCGAAAGCAGGTTCATCATCGCCGGCCAGGCGAACTTCTTCATAATCCAAAAGAAGATCAGGAACGCGGCCAAGTGAGTAAACGTCTCAGCGAGCTGTGCCACTCGTTCATACATGATTCACGCATTCTCCAAACATATGGACGTTGACCCCGGTTACGCGGGGCAAGGGAGAACCGGCGGTCCTCCCCGAGAGCCATGACATCCGATGCGCGTCGAGCTATTGCGCGATGAAAACCGTGATGAACACGTAAATGGTCAACGCCTCGGCGAACGCGCAAGCGATGATCATCGCCAACTGGATCTTGTTAAGCACCTCGGGCTGACGTCCCATCGCGCCGGTGGCGCCGAGCGCCGCCAGGCCGATCCCAATCCCCGACCCGATCGCCGCCAGGCCAATGCCAAGCGGGTAACCCAGCAAAAACAACTGGGACAATTCCATTGTTCAGTACCTCCGTTTATGATTCTTCGGTCTTGGACCGATCGATTTCGGTCTTCCTTTTTAGCAAACCGATTCAAACTCTTGCGCCACCTAAAAACTCAGGCGTGGCCGTGTTCGCGTTCGTGTTCCTCCTCATGGTCATGCGGCAGCAGCAGCGCGATATAAATGGCCGCCAGCAGCGAAAAAACCATCGCCTGGATCGTCGAGAGCAAAAGCACCAGAAAGAAGAACGGCAAGTGCAGCGGGATTCCCACCGGCGGCGTCGCGTCCCCAGAGATAACCGCCACGATCAAAATCCCAAGTCCCAGGAAAACGGCCAGCAACTTGTCCTCGCCGAAGATGTTGCCGAACAGACGCACCGAGAGCGAAACGGGTTTGATCAACTCGCCCATCACGTGCAACGGGAACAGGAGCCACGACAACCACAACGGCTCCCCGACCAGGTGCATGAACCAGTTCTTGAAGCCCCCCTCCTTGATCGTGTTGAAATGGACATAGAAGAAGGTCAGCAAGCCCAGCCCCACGGTCAGTTGAAACCGCGAGCTCGGCGACTTGAGTCCCGGGATCAACACGCCAACGTTATTGATCCAGATGAACAGAAACAGGGCCATGCAATACGGGATGAACTTCTCGCCGCGCGGCCCCAGGATGTTGAGGAAAAAATCGCGCAACCCGCCCAGCAGCAACTCAACGGCCACCTGCAGCTTGTTCGGCTGCTTCACGCTGGGCCGCGTCATCGTCTTGCGCAGCACGTAAACGATCAGGAGCATGAAGCTGATGCTGAAAATCGGATTGATAAACCACGCCGAGCTGGGATGGGCCCGATGCCCGTCGTGAAGTTCATAGTTCTTTGGCTTGACCAATACCTCGACCCACGTGGCAAGGTTCGGGATCTCGTGGGGCATGATGTAATGGTCGGGCATGTGGTCACCCTCGCCGTGGGCGACTTGCCCGTCGTGGGCGGCATCCTCGTCCTGCTGATGGTCGCCATCGGGCGCGAGGCCGGCCTCCTCCTCGTGCCCGTGGTCCCCGTTGTCGCCGGCCGCGACCAAAACCTCGGACCGTTCCGCTTGGGGACGGCTCTGCGCGGCGATCTCGGCGGCGAGGGTCTCGGGATGGGTCAGCTCATTCATGACTTAGCTCCAACCTGAGGTGCCCGGCGGACCGCGTGAGAACGCATCGAGACCTCTCCCCTCCCCGCCGTCGAGTAAGCACCCAGCACGCGCAACACAACCACGACCAGCGGAGTCGTGACTCCGCCGAAAAAGGCCCCGGCCACCAGCACGCCACTCAATCCCGAGCCAATGGCAAGAGTCCCGGCACCGTACATCAGTCCCAACCACAACAACTTAAGCCCCACCAATCCGAGCCCCAGATACGGCCGCCCGTCCGATAGGAACGCCTTCAAGATCAGCGGCGTCAACGCGAAGAAAACGAGCGACCACGCCCCCGCGAACAGATACCACCCCGCCCACGCCAGGCTCCAATACACCCCCGCCGTCAACGCAACCAGCCCCAGCGTGATCAGCGTGACGGTGATCGTCCGCCTGATGAATCGCGTCTTGTGACCGGTAAACGGCGGCCAGCGGCCGGTGCTCGGCTTGGGGTCGACGTGATTGTCGGGTTGCGCGTCCATGTGTTGGGCGTTTGGTTCCTCGTCAGCGTGGATGATTTTAGGGAAGCCTCCGAATGACTCGAATCGTCTCGCGAACCCCGGCCGCCAGCCCCAGCAGCACCATCAGGACCGTGAACCACTGAGGCCGCCAGCCGGTCCAGCGACCGATCAGCCACGCGACCCCGAACCCCGTCACCGGCCCGGCCAACATCAGGCTGGGGATCATCAGCGCCAGCGCCGCCTGGGTCCAGAGGCCGGGACCCGTGCTGGGCCGTGGGGGCGACGTTTTGTCGTTCATGACGGCGATCCGGCGCGCCCCGGGAATGGACCCGACTTCGCGAAAAATCTCACAAAGTCGCTGGCGTTTTAGCCGCCCGAGGCCCACGGGACCGGCCGGGCCCGAGCGAGGCCGAAAAACTGGGCCAAACAACTCAAAATGGCCCTTTCCACGCCTCCCGAGGCCCCCGAAGTTCACTCTTCTACGTCCAAAACTTTGTGAAATCAAGCAAAAAGAGCACGGGATTTCGCGAGCATGTGATTCAAAAGTACGACCCGACATGGCACCGGTAAAGGGTTCGGACTTGTCCGCCGAAGCCTTGGCGAAGGCGGATCGCCCTCGCCACCCATCCTCAATTTGTTCAATCGAAACAAGAGACAATCGGCGGGGCGCCAAAGGCGGCTGATCCGTGCGCCGTTCATGGAGTCTCGTTCGGCTGAGAGATTCGCCTTTCCACGTACCGGTCCAGAATCCGGTAAAACGTCACCATCGAATCGATATCGATCCACTCGCGTTCGGCGTGGAGGTCGCCGACCAGCGGGCGCGAAACCATCACGGGCAGGCCCTGGGCACGGATGAAACGGGCGTCGCTGCCGCCGTGCGAGCGGATCAACCGGGAAGGCGAACCGGTGAGCTCCTCGATCACCTCGAGGTAAAGCGGTTCGGGGTCCAAGTGGCTCGATTCGGCGCTGATGATCACCTCGGTGTCGATCCCCTCGCCCAGCGCCTGGCGCACCTCCGCGAGCATCGAGTCGACCGTCCACGGGGGGGTGAATCGCACGTCAAGAACGGCCTGGGCGTGCTGGGGGACCCGATTGATCGATTCGTTGGGGGTCCCCAGGATCGTCAGCGAACAGGTGGGATGCCAGTGCTCCTCGCCCTCCGTCTCGTAACGCTTGAATGACTTGAGGAGCTTGTCGAGGCGACCGGTCAGCCGCTCGAGCGCATTGTCGCCCAGCCAGGGACGGGCCGCGTGCGCCGAGGCCCCCTCGCAGCGCGCATGCAGGTGGATGATCCCCTTCTCCTGGATCGTGACTTCGTCGATCGACCCGCCATCGGGGATGATCGCCGCGCCGCAACGCAGGCCGACTTCCTCGAACAGGTAACGCATCCCGGCCATCCCGCCGCGCTCTTCGTCCGACGTGATCGCCAGCCCCAGCGCAAGCCCCGGGCGGCGGCCATGCCAGGAGTGAAACAGCTCGAGGAGGATGGCCAGCGCCCCCTTCATATCGCCCGCGCCGGGGCCGTGGATGCGCCCGTCCTTGACCCAGGAGTGGTAGACGCCCGGACTGGCGTGGGCGATGACGTCGAGATGCGCGCACAGGAGGACTTCGGGCCTCGGGTCGCCACTCGGCAGGACGGTGATCGAGGGGCAGCCCCTATGGCAATGCCGCTCGATCTCGATCCCTTCCAGGCCCTCGATATGATTGAGAATGAACTCGAAACAGCGGTCGATATCGTCGGGGCGGGTGGCGCAGCTCGGGATCAGGATCATGTCGCGCGTCAGCGAGACCAGGCGTTCCCTGAGTCCTTCGAGGTGGTCCACCGGCGAATCAGTCACGGTCATATTGAGTCTCCACGGGTAGTTGGGATTCGACCTCGGCCAAAACCCGCCGGCAGTCCTCCAGATCGGCGCCCATGCACAGGAACTGGCCCTTCTGGATGCGGCCTTGGGAATCGGAATTGAAATTGATCGGCAGCGCCCCTCGCTCGCGACCCGGTGCGAATAGGCATCCGGTCCGCTCCAGCCCGCTCAGCAACGCCCCCGCCGGCTCTCGCTGGCGGAAACTGAGGTTGCGCATCAACCACGCCCCGCGAGGCATGAAATGGCGCGAGAGGACCGCCGGATAGGTCGCCCCGGTCACCCGCGCGTTGATTTCGCAGACGATCGGCGTGACGTCGCCATCGCGCTCGACCAGCAGGAAGTCGGCGCTGGCCGTCCCGCGATAGCCCTGGTCGTGCAGCCATGTGGCCGCCATGCCGGCCTGACGCAGGATCTCCTCGCGCAGCCAGGGCCGCTCGTCCAGATAGGGCGGCGGCGACATATTGCCCTCGTGGACGCTGTGGTGGCTCAGGATCTGCTCGGTCAGGTCGTAGAGATGGACCGCGTCCTCGCCAGCGAAAATCTGGACGCTCGGCGAGCCGAGAACCCGGGCGCCGTCGACCGCGTCCTCGATCCACCCCTGGACCAGGCACGGGCCTTCAAAGAACAGACACGGGGGAACGCGCTCGGCCTCGTCGGGCCGGGCCTCCAGGCGCATCATCCCGATGCCCGACGCCCCAAGCTGGGATTTGACCACCGCCCGGCGGTAACCTCGCCGCCCGATCCGCTCCAGGCAGAGGCCAAGGTCCGCGTGGCAATCGGCGACCTCGGTATCGAACGTGGGCAACCCGCTGGCCTCCAGGAATTGGACCAGCCGCAGTTTATTGTTACCCCGTCGGCTGCCCTCGACCGTGCTGAGCGTCGGCTTGCCGAACCGCCCCGCCAGCCTGGCCAGGGTCGAGTCGGTCACGAATCCATCGACGCAGTCCGAAGGGTGCTCGCCGATACGCTCCAACATGCCGTCAATCCCGTCCGCCCCCGCCCGCCCCTCGCCCGATCCCAGCCCCTGATAGACGCCGTGGGGCAGAATCTCGACCTCGGGCAGGCTCAGGCCGAGCCGGTCGCGAAAATACCCCAACAGCGCGGGGTCAGGCGCCGCCTCGAGCACCAGCATATTGCGCCCCCCGCGAAACAGTAGATCGATAATCGGCGCCAACCGCCCCCCATACGTCTTAATCCCCTTGACCTGCTCCTCGAGCATCGCCGTCTCGCCCTCGTTGTCGAAGAACAGCGCATGCAGATTCGAAAAAAAAGTAGCGCTCAACCCCCACAACGGCGGCAGTTGACCAGGATGGACTTTAACCTCAACCGACATAAAACCCCTCAGCCCCCTCCGGCGAGCTAAACTTCCATTGATCATAATCGGCAGGGGGGAGGGGTTTCAATGATAGGGAAAAGCGCCACGTATGTTCAGCACCGGCGTCTCAAGTCCATCCTTTACTGGACAGGACTGCGCGACCTATTATGATGAAATAATGAATGACCTTGTCAAACGTGCCTGCCAAAAGTTCAGCCAATCGCCCCTCAGGGCCGACCAGCAAGACTTGTATGTCGATTTGGAAGACGTACGCGGCGAGGCCGACGCCGTCCACCGCATTAAACACAAGATTCACTTGGATAATCAGGCCACGACCCAAGTTTTGGCCGGCCATCGCGGCAGCGGCAAATCGACCGAACTAAACCAACTGGCCTCCCAATTGGAGAATGAGAATCCGCAGTTCTTTGTTGTCCACTGCAAAGCCTTGGACATCGACTTGCACGACATGGACTTCCCCGATGTCCTGGTGGAAATCGTCCGGCAGCTCGCCCTGCAGCTTCGCGAACGGGAACAGATTAAACTCAAACCCGGATACTTCGAGGATCGCTGGAACCGGCTTAAGAGTGCCCTGTCCAGAGAGGTCAGTTTCGATTCGGTCAAGCTCGACGCGGGCATGGCAACCATCGCGACAACCATCAAGGGCAGCCCCGACACTCGTTAGAAAATTTGCAACCTGATGGAACCCGATACGGGCAATTGGCAAGCTGCGGCCAACGATGTGATTGGAGAGGCCGTACTTGAACTCCAGAAGAAGAACTATGCCGGACTGGTCATTATCGTCGACAATCTGGACCACATGGACGTCCGCCCACACGCGACGGCCGAGTGCCAGACCGACGAATACCTGTTTGTCAACCGCGCGACCCAGTTGACGGGATTTGCCTGTCACGTCGTGTATGCCATGCCGATTTCGCTGGCCTACTCGCACCACGCCCAGACGATCGCCTCCCACTACGGCGGCGAGGTCCCCGTGGTCCCGATGATCAGGATCAGCACTCCGCCGCCCAAATCACGACCGCACCCCAAGGGGATGAAAAAGCTCCGCGACGTCATCAAGTGCCGCATCGACGCCGGCGATGCCAAGGAAGAGGACGTGTTCGACTCGCCCAAAGTGCGTGACAAGCTGATCAAGCTGAGCGGCGGCGACCCCAGCGGCTTGATGCGGCTGGTGCGCGAGACGATCATCAGCGACGATCTGCCCATCACCGCGAAATCATTGCAGCGCGTCACAAACGACGGTCGAAAGCTTTTTGATCGCCAACTGCGGCTCGACCATTGGCCGATCCTGGACGAGGTGCGACAGACGGGCCGCTACATCCGCAAGAAGGATAATGAAGAAGCCTTCCGCGAACTGCTCGACAGCCGCGCCATCCTCCAATACGTCAACGACACCGAATGGTACGGACTCAATCCGATGGTCGCGTTGCTCAAGCCACCCCCGTCCGAAGAGACCTAAAGTCATGCTCGACGCCGTTCCGTCCGATGCTCAAGCGGCTGAACTGGCGGCCGTGCGGAGGATGCTGGCGGTCTCCCAAGGCTGTTTTTCGCTCAGCCTGGCCGTCTGCAACAGCCCGGCGCTACGCGATTGGATCATCGAGCAGCTCAAGCGGGAATCTCCGAATCTTTGCGTCGTGGCGGTTCCGAAAGGCACCGTCGACGTCTACGACTACGTCAACCGTTCGACCAGAGCGACGCCCTGTGCGTGACGGGCATCGATCGGTGCGCGGCGACCAGCCGGAACAGCCCACGCTCCGTTCACTGAACGCCTCGCGAGACCTCTGGGAGCGCCGTTTCGCCTGCCCGATCATCTTCTGGCTGCCCGACTACGCCGTCACCCTCCTGACCCGTCACAGCCCCGATCTGTGGCGCTACGTCAACTATCACTTCGAGTTCGTTTCAGAACAAGCCACGGCCGTCGCCGGCATGCAAGAACGTTTGGCCGGCGACACAAGCGTGGCCGGCAACTTGCCGGAGGAGCAAAAGCGGTTCCGCATCGCGGAATTGGAGCAACGGCTTACGGATGCGGATGAACTGCTAAAGGAGTCCGACGACCAACGATCGGCAACATTGGTAGGGCACTACATCGTCTGGCTAAACGAACTCGGTTTTCTTCACCACTCGTTGGGCGACCTGCAGCAGACGGAAGCCGTGCTCCGGAAGGGGCTGGCTCTCGAGGAGATGCTTGGCCGCCAGGAGGGCATGGCCATCCAGTACGGAAACCTTGGGCTGGTCTATCGGACGCGGGGCGAGCTGGACCGGGCCGAAGAGATGGCCAGAGAGTCACTAACCATCAACGAGAAGCTCGGCAGACAGGAAGGCTTGGCCTCCCAGTACGCCAGCCTTGGAGGGTTGTACACACAACGGGGCGAACTCGACCGGGCCGAAGAGATGTACCGCAATGCGCTGGCCATCGATGAGAAGCTCGACAGCCAGGATGGTATGGCCACTAGTTATGCCAACCTCGGCTTGGTGGCAATAAGTCGCGGGGACTTGTCGAAGGCCCGCGAGCTGTGGCCCAAGGCCCGCAATCTGTATGACAAGATCGGCATCAAGCCCGAAGTCGAGCGGATAGAGGCGTCGCTGAACCGGCTCGAGGCGTTGGAAGGTGAAGATTCCGCGTAGATCCCACGCTCGCGCCGCATCCGACGCCGACGCGTTCAAGTTCACGACCCAATAACAGCGGTGCAGGCGCGCCACACCGCGCAACGCAATCCCATCAATCCCAGACGCCTGAATGGGTTCCATATCGGATTCCGATAGGTTGGGGGTCACGGCAGAACGGGTGGGGGTGGCCCCGGCCACTCGGATGCCCCCGTCCGGCGTGCGCCAGAACGGATTTTCGCCCTACTCTTCAACCGTGTTAACTAAACTCCCAACTCTGAATGACTCGCGAACGGGTGGTCGGAACGGGATATTCGGATTGAGGCTTTGGTAACAGAGTCGGGCGCGATGGCGGGGGAGTATTTGATCTTCAAGCAGGCGATGATGTGGGGAAAGCTGGGGCGGTTGTTGCGTAGCGGGGCACCGTTGATCGAGTCGATCGAGGCCATCGCCGAGGAGGCGGAGGAGCCGGTTTTGCGGGGGGCGTTTCGGCGGTTGGCGAGTGGGGTCGGCTCAGGAGAGATGATCAGCGATACGCTCGAGTCCATCCCCGACCTGTTTCCGCGCTCGCTGATCGTCATGATCCGCGCCGGCGAGAGCTTGAGCCGGCTCGAAGACGTGCTCATCGAAATCCCCGAGGCGGTCGGGCAGGGGCGGGTTGGCTTCAGCGGCCTCGAGCGCGAAGCCACCGAGCTGGAGCTGGCGCTCTTGCCCGAGGCGCAGGCGCAGGTTGACGCGCTGCTGGGCCGTGCGCTTGAACATGGTGCCTCCGACGCGCATCTGATCCCCGGCCCGCGCGGGGGGCGGGTGTGCTTGAGGGTCGACGGCGTGATGGTCGCCAGCGAGGAACTGGATGCGCTCATGTTTCGCGCGTGCATGGCGCGGTTCAAGCATCTAGCCGGGTTTGACCTCGAGGCCGCGCCGGGGCCGCGCCACGGACATATCCACCATGACATCGGCAACCGACGGGCAGACCTGCGGCTGGCCCTGGCGCGCGCCGCGTGGGGCGAGACGCTGGTGATTCGTCTCTTCCAAGCCGACCGCGACCTGCCGGACCTGGAGACGGCCATTCCCGACGGGGTCATCCGCGAGCGGCTTCGGGGTTGGGTCGCGCGGCCTCACGGGCTGGGGATTTTCTGCGGGCCGGACGGGGCCGGGAAGCGGACGGCGCTTCATGCTCTCCTTACGGTAATCATTGGGGACGGCCGACGGAAGATCGTCATGGTCGAGCGGCCGGTCAAGCATCGTTTCGAGGGGATTGTCCAGCTCTCGGCCGATGCCGGCGGGGAAAGTTCGACGGCCGACGCGGTCCGTCTGGCACTCGATCAGAATCCCGATGTGCTCGTCGTGGCCGCGCCCGCGGATGCCCCGACGGCGCGTTTGTGCGCCGGTGCGGCGGCGGCGGGTCGGCTGGCGCTGATGGTCCTTCACGCGCGCAACGCGACCGACGCCGTCCATCACCTGGCCCAGATGGGGCTTCCGCGCTGGCAATTGCGCGAGGACCTGTTAGGCGTCGCGGCAATGCGGCTGGCGCGCCGGCTGTGTTCGGAGTGTCGGCAAGCGTATGAACCGAGCGAGGAGGAGGTGAAGGCTCTCCAGACAAACTCTAATGACAATCCCCCCGAGCGGCTTTTTCGGGCGCAAGGGTGTGCGCAATGCCTCAGGACCGGCTATCGCGGGCGGGTTGCGGTTCTTGAATTGCTCGAACCCAGCACGGAGATTTGGGATGCGATCGAAAGTGGGGCGGGAGAGAACGAACTGCGGCGTCTGGCGGTCGAGCAGGGTCTGGGGACCTTATGGGCAGCCGGGGCGGGGCTTGCGCGACGCGGCGAAACCAGCCTGGCCGAGATCAATCGGAGCGTCCGCGAGTCGGATTCGTCTCGGATTGGAATGGAACGCGGATGACGCGGATTTGACGGATGGGCGCGGATTCAGATTAAAGTCTAATACAAAATGATTTCATTATAGGCGCCTCTAAAAAATCAGTCCCGGCAGGGACGATTGCTTTCAGCCCGCCGCGCCTCCTTCGCCATAGCAGCCTTGGCTACGGCGGCTGAAAACTTTAGCGAAGGTGGGAAATCAAACCGATAACGAATTTGCGTTCCGTAGGAACGATTGCAAACCGTGTTTTTAGAGGTTCCCTTATGACTAAGGAGCGTCCGGTTCGCTGGCCGAGAGGCGACCGCGGACCATCGCGAGGTGAAGGATCGAGAGGTTGAGGTCGCGGTGGGCGCGGTGTAGTTCGAGGCGGGTGCGGACCCATTTGCGCTCGGCGTCGAGCAGATCCAAAAACGTTGAGCGACCGGCGACATAGTCGCTAAGCGTCGTTTCGTAAATCGATTGGGTTTGGGGCTGGATGACGTCTTCGATCAGCGCGACCTGGCGGCGCGATTCATCGAGCCGCTCGAGTGCGTCGCGCCCCATCCCTTCGGTTTGGGCCCGCGCCTCGCGCAGCTCCAGCTCCCTCGCCTCCAGTCGCCGGCGCATTTCGGCCAGATAGGATTCAGCCTGCGCGTAGGCCGGATGGGGTTTCATTCCGGCCACCGAGGCGGGTGGGCGGTTCATCACCTCGCCGAGGCGGATCGCGAGTTGGGCGCGAATGACGCGGGCTTCGGCCAGCATGACCTCCTGGCGACCGGTTTGCGCGTCTTCCATCAGGGTTTCAATCCCATCGGGGCGCTCAGCGAGGGTCGAGGATTGCGGCTCGCCAAGCGGCAACGCTTCGGAACGGCCCAGGGCGGCGTTGATTCGAGCCCGCGCGGCGTTGGCCAGCGAGCTGAAATCGCGAATCAGGTCCTCGTGCCGCGAGCGTTCGTTTTGTAGCTTGAGCAGCTCGGCTTGCGAAGCCGCGCCCGTCCGATAGCGCTCTTCGAGAACCGCGATGAGGCTGTTGAACAGTTCGAGGTCCTCGCGCGCCGTTTTCTCCGCGCGGATTAGATACTGAAGTTCAAAGTAAAGCTTACCGGCTCGCACCACCGCATCACGCAAAGTCCGCCGCCACTCCAATTCGCCCAACCGCACCTGCTCGCGAATTAGTTCGCCCTTGAGCGCGATCGTCCCGGGATAAGGGAAGAAGTCCTTTTGGCGCTCCCGGTGCAGCGGTTTGCCCGTTTCGATCTTGAGCCCGTTCGTGAACGCGCGGAACTGGGTAATCATGTCTTCGAGGTATTGGGCCTGGTCGTATTGATGCAGCGTCGCCACCCATTGGCACCGAGCGGCCTGAATGCCGGGACCGTGCAGAGCCACGGCCACGCGCAGGTCTTCCCATCTCAACCGCTCATCGATGGCCTGCTCGAGCGCGGCCGGGTCCTCCAGGTGCTGGACCATCCGCTCCAACGCGGCTTCGTCCAGGACCAGGATATCGCTCACGCCCTCGAGCCAAACGGCGCGTTCGTCCTGAATCTCACGTTCAAACTCCGTCGGTTCAAGCGGGGCGGCGCCTTCCATTGTCCCGTCGGCTGCCTCATCGGCCCGCTCCGTCCACGTCAACGTTCGCTGCAAGTAAGGCGTTGCCTCCTGTCGCTCGAACGCCTCGATCGCCTGGCGATAATGGGCCGAGCACCCGGCGAGCAGGCCGCCAACGAAGACGAAAAACGCGATGGGTCCACGCCGGATCATGGCTGATCACCCTCGCCCGTCTCTCGCGGCTCGGCCGTTGTCCCCAGGACCTGTTCAAGTCGAGCCAGGGCCTGGCCGTGGTCGGCACGCGCGCGATGGAGGGCCAGTTGAAAGTTGTGCCACGCCAGCGTGCTCTCAATCAGGTTGCTCAGCGAAGCTTGATCGGCACGGAAATAGAGTTCGGCCTGCCGCATGACCGACTCGGCCTGGGGGATCAGCGTCTGGACGTATAAATCCACAAGCCGCCCGGTCAGTTGCACGTCGAACCACGTCCCCGCCACCGCCGCGCGCACCCGGTTCACCTCGCGCAAGGCCTCCCATTCCATGGCGCCTTCGAGGGCCTCCTGTTCGCGAATCAACGCCCGGTTGCGCCATTCCCAAATCGGTAGATTCATCGAGATGAGACCGATGAAGGCGTCCTTGCCGCTGTCGCTCGGTTTACTTGCGCTTGCCGGAGGAGAAGAGGTGGCGGGTGAGACGCTTGGGGCGGACATCATGGGAGCGCGCACGCTATCGACCTTAACGAGATTGAAGCCGATCGTGGGATCCGGGATGCGCGCAAGTTTGGCCAGATAGGTCTCATAACGCGCCCGCTCGACATTCAATCCCTTAATCTTGAGGACCTCCGCGTAATGCTCGGCGCGTTTGTTGAGTTCATCCGTTTCTCCTTCGATCGAGTAGATCGGCGCCGACCGAACCACTCCGATACGCGTTTGGGGCGGCAGGTTGAGAAGCGAGCGCAGCCTTTCGGCCTGCGTCGCGCGGCGCTCTTCCAGCAAGATACGATCATAACCCAGTTGGGCCGCTTGGCTCTCGGCGCGTAGCGCTTCGTTGAGCGGCGTGCGGCCGACGCTCAATTCCTGATAAGCCAGCACGGCTTCATTGCGCAACATCTCCTCGATCCGTTCGGTGATCGGCAACGCCTGATCGATGTAATAAAGCTCGTACCAGGCGTCCTTGACTTCGTTGAGCGTCTCGCGCATGGCGATTTCATATTGCAGCCGGGTGATGTCGGCTTGCGTTGCGGCGACCCGCCCGCGCGCCCACAATTTACGCCACCAGGGGACCTTCTGCGAAACGCCCAAGCTCCAGCGTTGAGGCCCCACGCGCGTTTCGACGCTGTCGAATTGAAAGCCGAACCGGGCGGTGGGATCGGGAGGGGTGACGGCCTGGGGTTCGCGCTCGATCGCGGCCCGCCAACGCAACCGCGCGGCCTGGGCATGTGGATTGCGTCCGGCGGCAAGCCGCACGGCCAGATGCAACGACGGTTCCCCTACCAGGACGTTTGCGTCCTCCTCCTCAAGCGGCGCCTGATACTCATCACGAAGCATCTGAATCAGATCGCCGCTGATCGGTTCGGGCACGCGCGCGCAACCGAACAAGAGCAACGCCGCCAGGAGGCCAACCGCAATTCGTGGATAAAGGACAACAACCCGGTTCACGTTGGTTCAGCATCCTTTCTCGCCGAGAGCTTTAGCTCCTCGACGGCGCAGTAGAGCGTGGGGACCACGAAGAGCGTGATCAGAACGACCGTCATGCCCCCGAACGAGGGGATCGCCATCGGAACCATCACGTCCGCCCCGCGGCCTTGCGAAGTCAACACCGCCAGCAGGGCGAGGATCGTCGTGGCGACGGTCATCAGGCATGGGCGGACGCGGCGCTTGCCCGCCGCGACGACCGAATCCCGGAGCGTCTCGACGGTTTCGGGATTCGTCGCCGCGAGTGATTGTTTGATGTAAGTCGAAAGGATAACGCCGTCGTCGGTCGCGATGCCGAATAGCGCAAGGAATCCGACCCAAACCGCCACGCTAAGGTTGATCGGTTGGACCTGAAACAACTCGCGCATCGACACCCCGAACATCTCAAAATTCATGAACCACGGCTGCCCATAACACCAGATCATCAAGAAGCCCCCCGCCCACGCGACAAACACGCCCGAAAAAACGATAAGCGAAATCACCGTGGAACGGAACTGGAAATAGAGAATGATGAAAATGATAAACAGGGCCAGAGGGAGAACGACGATCAGCTTCTTCTGCGCCCGCAGCTGGTTCTCGTAGCTTCCGGCGAAGGCATAGCTGACCCCGGCAGGCAGCGTCGGGTCGAGATGCTCGCGCAGATATGCCTGGGCGTTTTCGACCACGTCGACCTCGGCGTAACCGGACATTTTGTCGAACACGACGATACCGGTAAGAAACGTATCCTCGCTCTTGATGGCCTGCGGTCCGCGCACGTAGTTGATCCGGGCAAGTTGCTCAAGCGGAATTTGTTGGGCGGGCATGCCCGGCATCGGCGGACCGGGCACCAGGATACGGCCCAATGTTTCGATCGAGTCACGCAACTCGCGCATATAGCGTACTCGGACGGCGTATCGCTCGCGTCCCTCGACGGTGCGCGTGACGGTCTTGCCGCCCAGGGCCACCTCGACCACGTCCTGAACGTCCTGAACGTTGATGCCGTAACGGGCGATCTTTTCACGGTCGATCTCTATTTCGAGGTAGGGCTTGCCGACGATCCGGTCGGCCAGAATGGCGGCGGGCTGCACGCCTTCGACGTTCTTGAGCATTTGCTCGATCTCGAAACCGACCTTTTCGATCGTCTCCAGGTCGGGCCCTTTGACTTTAACGCCCATCGGGGCGCGCATGCCGCTCTGCAGCATCACAATCCGGGTGGCGATCGGTTGCAGCTTGGGCGCCGAAGTCATGCCCGGAATCTGCGTGGCCGCGACGATCTCGTCCCAGATATCGTCGGGGCTTTCGATCCGATCGCGCCACTGGCGCAACGGCCGCCCCTTGGGATCGGGAATCAAATCGCCGGCTTGGTCCCTGGGATACTGGCCCGTCTTTTTGTCGTACTGATAATTGATGCTCCGCCCGTCCTTGTCCGTGACGAATTCCGGCTTGTAGTTGACCACCGCTTCGATCATCGAGATCGGCGCCGGGTCGAGGGGACTCTCCACGCGGCCCAATTTGCCGACGACTTGCTCGACTTCCGGGATCGCCTGTATCCGCATGTCGAGAATGCGCATCTGGTCCATCGCTTCGCCGATCGAGGCGTGGGGCATCGTCGAGGGCATGTAGAGGTAGGAGCCCTCGTCGAGATCGGGCATGAATTCCTTACCGAGGCCCGGGAAGGCTTGCGCCGCGGCACGGCCAAGCCCGGAATGAAGAAACATTTTCGGCGTCCAGCCAAAGACGCGCTCAAATCCAAGCCACACGCTGGCGCCGATCAGAAGGGCAATGGCCGGGATGGTCAAGAAGACGATTTTATATTTCAAACACCACCGTAAAATCGGTTCATAGGCCCGCTGAATCAATGCGAACACACTCATCAGACCTCCGATGGTCAACGCGACGAACAGGAAGTTGAGGGCATGACCGGTCTCGGCGCCCAGCGGCTCCCAGGTGCGGGCCAAGATCAGCGCCACCAAGAACACAATGATATAATTGAACGAGACCTGTACCTTGCGGACGACCGTTAGCGGCAATAAGTCTTCAACCATGCGCCATATCCCGAATATGACGAGCAGGCTTCCAATCCAATGCAGCTTGACCCAAACAATCAGGCCGGCGAAGGCAAGGGCGAGGTATAGAGTTTTTCGCAACCACTTGCCTCGAATGCGTCCGCAAAAAAGGATATGGGCCAACGGCGGAAGGAGCGTCAGGGCGATCACGACCGAAGCGATCAACGCGAACGTTTTGGTAAACGCCAGAGGCTTAAACAGTTTGCCCTCGGCCCCCTCCATCGTGAAGATGGGCAGAAAACTGACGACGGTCGTGGCGACGGCCGTCAAGACCGCGCCCCCCACCTCGCACGCCGCCCGGTAGAGAACCTCGAGCGAGTTTTCCGATGGACCGGCTTCCTCCAACCGCTTGAGCATGTTCTCGCAAATCACGATTCCGACGTCGACCATGGTGCCGATCGCGATCGCGATGCCCGAGAGCGCCACGATGTTGGCATCCACGCCGAACAACTTCATCATGATAAACGTGCTCAGGATCGCCAACGGCAGCAGCCCGGAAATGAGGATCGAGCTGCGCAGGTGGAGCACCATCAGGATCACGACGATGATCGTGATCAGGATTTCATCGCGCAACGCGTCGTTGAGCGTGCCCAACGTTTCGTAGATCAACCCCGCGCGGTCATAGAAGGGGACGATGGTCACTTGGGATACCGTCCCGTCGGCCAGCGTCTTGCGGTCCAGGCCCGGCGAGATTTCGGCGATCTTCTGCTTGACGTTCTTGATGACCTGCAGGGGATTGGAACCGAACCGCGCGACGACGACGCCCCCGACCGCCTCGGCCCCCGCCTTATCCAGCCCCCCCCGGCGCAGCGCAGGCCCCAGGCCCACGTGCGCCACGTTTCTAACATAGATCGGAACGCCCTCGTGGGCCTTGATAACGGCGTTTTCGATGTCCTCGAGGTCCTCGATGAACCCCAGACCGCGGATCACGTATTCGACCTTGTTGACCTCGATCGTCCGGGCGCCCACGTCCATGTTCGCCCGCTTGACCGCCTTGAATACCTCGGCCAGCGAAACGCCGAAGGCGCGCATGGCGTCGGGATCGACGTCGATCTGGTATTCGTTTTCAAACCCGCCGACCGATGCTACCTCGGCGACCCCATCGGCCGATTGCAGCGCGTAACGCACGTACCAATCCTGGACCGTCCGCAGCTCACCGAGGTCCCAGCCGCCCGCCGGGTTCCCTTCGGGGTCACGTCCTTCAAGCGTGTACCAGAAGATCTGCCCCATTGCCGTGGCGTCGGGTCCGAGGCCGGGTTGGACCTCCGGCGGAACCGTCCCCAGGGGCAGGCTGTTGAGCTTTTCGATCAGGCGGCTGCGCGACCAATAGAACTCCACGTCCTCCTTGAAGATCACGTAAATCGTCGAGAACCCGAACATCGAATAGGAGCGGATGGTCCGAACGCCCGGAATGCCCAGCAACGAGACGGTCAACGGATAGGTGATCTGGTCCTCGACGTCCTGGGGCGAGCGGCCGGGCCAGCGCGTGAAGACGATCTGCTGGTTCTCGCCGATGTCGGGAATGGCGTCGACCGGCACCGGGTCGCGCGGCAACCTCGCCAGTTCCCAATCGAACGGCGCCACCAACACGCCCCACACGATCAGGGAGATCATCACGAGGATGACGACCAATTTGTTTTCGAGACAGAATCGGATGAGCTGGGCCAGCGGGGAGGCTTTATCCGATTGAGGTTCTGGCATGCAGGGAACTCCGGAGCGGACGCGATGGATCAATCATGCGCGTCATGGTCGTGATTCGGATGGTTTTCCGCGCTTGGCGGTCGGCTTGGCTGCGTGGTGGCCGGCCGGGTCGTCGGCTGAGTCGTGGGTGGACTCTTTTCCCGAGGCTCCATCGCTTGCGGATCGCCGCCATGGCGCGCGTGTCCGGTGGGCAATTGCCCGCCATCGGGACTCATCATACTCGGCCGGGCCATGATTTGCAGCGATGAGTCGATTCTGAATGCGCCGTTTGTAACGACTTGCTCCTCTTCCCGCAAACCGTCCAACACAATGTAGTAGTCCCCCACCCGCGGACCCAAAACGATTTCGCGCCCTTCATACGTGGGATCCTCTTCGCCGGGAAGTTGGACATAAACCACCGCTCGCTTGCCCGTTCTAAGCGGTGCCGAGGCGGGGATGATCAACGGGGGTTCTTCTTCCACCGCAGCCACGTAGCCCCACTCCTCGACGGGCACCAGGTCCATCCCGCACACGTCGCATGTCCCCGGATGGTCCTTGATGATCTCGGGGTGCATCGGGCTGATCCATTTACCGGCCAGGTCGGGATCGATCACCTTGCCGCCCCCGGCCACTCGCGAACGGGCGACCGCCCGCACGAACATCCCCGGCTTGAGCACCGAATCGGCGTTCTCGACGTTGACCCGCACGTTGACGGTGCGCGTCATCGGGTCCAGCGTCGGGTCGATGAAGGATATGCGACCGTGAAACTCGCGGCCCGGATAGGCCTCGGTCGTGAAGACCACGTCCTGCCCATAGCGCAGCCACTCCAGGTCGCTCTCATAAACGTTGAGCTTGATCCACAGGTGGGTGAGATCGGCGATCGAGTAGATCAGGTCGCCGGTCTTGACGTAATCGCCCTGCCGGACGTGTTTCTCGATCACGATGCCGCCCAACGGCGCGTAAATGGTCAGATGATCTTCGTAGGTCCCGCCCTTTTCGATGGCGTCGATCTGTTCGGCGGTCAGGCCCCACAGCCGCAACCGATCGCGCGCGCCTTCGAGGTTGCCGCGGGCGATGCGACGCAGGGCCTCCGAGCCTGTTTCCACCAGTTCCTTGGCTTCTAATAGCTCTTTTTGCGTCGAACGCAAATCCGGGCTGTAAAGGTAGACCATGTGGTCGCCTTGGCGCACCTGGGTGCCGGTGAAGTCTACGTAGAGCCGGTCCAATCGCCCACCGACATAGGCCGTCAGGTAGGCCAGACGCCGCTCGTCGTAGTCCACCAGTCCCACCATGCGGACCTCATTCTCCACCCAGCGACGCTCGACGGGAACGGTCTCGACCTGCGCGATGGCGCGCGCCTCGGCCGACATCCGAAACCGCCGGGGGCTACCCTCGCCATCCGTGGAATCCCCGCCGCTCGTGGGAACCGGCACCAGGTCCATCCCGCAGATCGGACACTGACCCGGACCGGATTGGATGATTTGCGGGTCCATGGCGCAGAGCCACAGTTCCTTTTGCGCGGCAGATGGCGCGCCAGTCGCCTCGCCTGCCCGACCCGCGCCCCCTCGCTGGGGGCCTCCGCCGCGAGCGCCCCACCGCGCGCCGAGGTTGAAGATCAACCCGACCGCGAGCAAAAACACGATCACCGCGAGGATTTGCTTGAGCGACAATGGGATGCGACCCAGGTGTTTGTTCATTGTCTCAGGGACCGGTCAAGAGGACCTAGGGATGGGTCATAATGGCCTGGGGATGCGCCATTATGACTGGGCCGTCGCGCCCGCCACGGCGCGTTCGGCCGACGCTTCGATAATGGACAAGTCGATGCCGGCTTGGACGGGCGAAGCCTCGTTGAAGACGAACGAAGCCGACGTGAAACCGACCGCCTTGGCGATCGGGCACAACGTGGACTCCGCACTACGCTGGACCTCGCCGATCATGCGCTCGGCCAGCCGCCGCGCCAGCCCCTCGGCCTCCTGACGCGCGGCCTGGATCAGTTGGTTCTTCTCCTTCTCGGAGAACTTCCCGCCAAGGATCTGACCCGCCCATTCAGGGAGCAAGACGGGCGCCAGCGCCGAGGCGCGTTCATCGTAAATCTGGATGTCCTTCATCTGTATCTCATAGAAACAGGGGGGCATCGTGATCTTGACCCCGTCCTCGCCCTGGATCTCGGGGACGAACTGCGGGCTCTTGAGATCATAGCGAAAATCGACCACGAAATCAAAAATCATCGCCGTCTTCTTGGGCGACAGCATCCACGCGAGCCACTTCTCACCCCAGTCGCCGAGCAGATGATCGGTCTTGGTCACGATCTGTTGCGTGAAAACCTTGAGGACGACCAGCTCGCCAACGGCGCGGAAGCTATCGACCGAAGAATGGACGGTGGGGGCCGCCTCGGCGTCGCCGCGACGCCGACCACGCAGAAAGGCCACCCCGATCAACGCAACCGCGACCCCTATCACCAGACCAAAGAGCAACATCTCCATATCAACAACCCTCAAAGCCCAGGCTAGAATTCAGGATTGATAAAGTAAACTCTCATCGACCATCAGGAATCAACCGCAAGCCCCCGAATGGGGGCGACGGACGGGAGGCGGACCGGCCTGTCCGTCGCGCTTGAGGACTCGCGGGTAATGAACTCACAGATCGAGGTTTCACCGAGCGTCGACGCGGGTTTTGAAGACTCATGCGCATCTCACTCCATCCGGATTTAGCGTTGACATAAGCCGACGTTTATCAGTAACGTGAGTCGGTCAGGATGGTCGCGCGGGCGTGCGCCGGGCTACGGTTCGGGGGGCGGCGGGCCGGGTCTTGCGTCCACTTCGGGGAGTTTGGGGTGACCACCCTCGTCAAGAGGAAGCCTGGGCCACACATCACATTCGCCGGCCGAAGTCTCCACCTCTCCGGGGGCCGACTATTTTCCCGTACGATAGGAGTGTATCCAGATGGCAACCGCGACCACTGTTGATTACGTCGTCAAGGACATTGGCCTGGCCAAGTGGGGCCGGGACGAGATTCGGATGGCCGAGCACGAGATGCCCGGTCTGATGGCCGTGCGCAAGGAATACGGCGCCACCAAGTCTCTGGCCGGATCCAAGATCACCGGCTCGCTGCACATGACAATCCAAACCGCCGTCCTGATCGAGACGCTGGTCGATCTCGGCGCCGACGTGCGCTGGGCAAGCTGCAACATTTTCTCCACCCAGGACCACGCCGCGGCGGCCATCGCCGAACGCGGGATACCCGTCTTCGCCTTCAAGGGCGAGTCGCTCGAGGAATACTGGCAGTATACGAAACGGGCACTCTCGCATGATGGAGGCGGCCCCGACCTGATTGTCGATGACGGGGGCGACGCCACGCTACTCATCCACCGCGGCGCCGAGCGCGAGGAGGAGTTCGAACGGACGGGCCAAAAGCCGGCCGTCGCCGAGTCGCCCGAGGAGTTGTCCATCGTTGACCGCCTGCTCAACGACACGCTGGACGAGGACCCGCGCACGTGGCGCACGATGGCCGCCAAGATCATGGGCGTCAGCGAGGAGACGACCACCGGCGTCCACCGGCTCTACCAGATGGCGCGCGACGGCAAGCTCCAGTTCCCGGCCATCAACGTCAACGATTCGGTCACCAAAAGCAAGTTTGACAACCTTTACGGTTGCCGCGAGTCGCTCGTCGACGGCATCAAGCGCGCCACCGACGTCATGATCGCCGGCAAGAAGACGGTCGTCTGCGGCTACGGCGACGTCGGCAAGGGCTGTGCGCAGGCCTTCCGCGGGCTGGGCGCGACGATCTTCATCACCGAGATCGACCCGATCTGCGCCCTGCAGGCCGCCATGGAGGGCTACCAGGTCGTCACGATGGAGGAGGCCTGCGAGTGGGGCGATATCTTCGTGACGACGACCGGCAACCTCGACGTCATCACCCGCGAACACATGGACCGCATGCACAACGAGGCGATCGTCTGCAACATCGGCCACTTCGACTCCGAGATCCAGGTCGACGCCGTCTACAACGACCCCTCACTCAAGGTCCACGAGATCAAGCCGCAAGTCGACCAACTCGAATGGCCCGACGGCAAGCGGATCACGATCCTGGCCAAGGGCCGGCTGGTGAACCTGGGTTGCGCGACCGGTCATCCCAGCTTCGTGATGAGCAACAGCTTCACCAACCAGACCGTCGCCCAGATCGAGCTATGGACCGAACGCGACAGCGGCAAGTACGAGAACCAAGTCTACGTCCTGCCCAAACACCTGGACGAAAAAGTCGCCCGCCTGCACCTGGACCAGCTCGGCGTCAAACTCACCAAACTGACGCCCAAGCAATCCGAATACATCGACGTGCCGATCGACGGGCCGTACAAGCCGGATTATTATCGGTATTGATTGGAGCCGAGTACCCGATAGCTTTATGGAATCCCTTCGCTCCTTAAGTCATGGTTCTACCCGAGGGGCGTTATGCATTGAAACCGGTCCGATACACCGATCACTTACGCGAGCGACTCGTATTACGCCAGATTGACCAAGAACTGCCTCGGCGGATTATTGCGGCGGCGGATCGAAAAGAGGCCAAGGTGTTTAATGACAGTTCAACCAGATATCGGATCGCTGTCGCCACTCTGGATAGTCTTGGAGACGATCGACGCATGATTGTCGCGTACGAAGAGACAGCCACTGAAATCATTGCCGTCACCATACACCCGATCCCAACTCGATAGGTCGAGGCCAAGGTCCGGAAGGGGAGGTGGATTCCCGTATGAATAATGAGGGTTCTACGATCAATCAAGAACAGGCGCGGTATGATGCACAGGCCGACATCCTTTATTTCATATCGACCCCGGGACCGATCGATCACTCAGAGGAAATCGCGCCAGGAATCAGCCTTGAATATACCGCACAGGGTTCGGTTGCCGGGATTGAAGTCCTGAGGGCCTCCGAGGTGTTATCGAAGCGCGTGGTGGCCTTCCTTCATGCAAAACAGGCCGGTGTGATCGGAAAGATAGAGTGAGAGGGCTCTTTGGTTCTCGGGACTGATTAACCAAGTCGGTCCGATCCGGTTCGAACCGAACGCGGGTCCCATTGGTGATTACAATCCAACGACTTATGGGAAATATGAACCAAAAAAAATTCGATTCCTACTGGCGCGCGAACAAGCGGTTGATTTGGATTCTCTTGGCCGTTTGGGCGTTGGTTTCGTTCGGGGCCGGGATTTTGTTCGTTGAGCCGCTCAACGCAATCGAGTTAGGCAACCTGCCATTTGGCTTTTGGATGGCCCAGCAAGGCTCGATCTTCGTCTTCGTCGCGCTCATCTTTATCTATGCCTGGCGGATGGATCGGCTCGATCACAAGTATAAGTTGGACGTTGATGACGAGGAGGATGAGGATCAATAGCGTGTCCCTCCCATCCCCTCGGCTCCCGGCTCTCGTCCCTCGTCCTCGTAATCGAATTCTTCGGTTTTTACCCCTCGGAGCCGCCCATCGCGAGTACGATCAAATTCTCGAGGACGAGGGACGAGGGACGAGAGCCGGGAGCCGAGTTTATCTTCGGATTCTACACTGCGAGCGGGTGGAGGCATGACGGCCCAAGTCTGGACCTACGTCCTCGTCATCATCACGTTCATGCTCTACCTGTGCATCGGCTGGTGGTCGCGCGTGCGGGAGAGTTCGGGGTTTTACGTGGCCGGGCGCAGCGTGCCGGCGATCGCCAACGGGGCCGCCACCGCCGCCGATTGGATGAGCGCCGCCTCGTTCATCTCGATGGCGGGTCTCATCTCGTTCATGGGCTACGACGGCTCGATTTACCTCATGGGCTGGACCGGCGGCTACGTCCTGCTGGCCCTGCTCCTGGCCCCGTACCTGCGTAAGTTCGGAAAATACACCGTCCCTGATTTCGTCGGTGACCGCTATTACTCGACGACCGCCCGGCTGGTCGCCGTCGTCGCCGCGCTGTTCGTCTCGATTACCTACGTGGCCGGCCAGATGCGCGGGGTGGGGATCGTCTTCGCCAAATTCCTTGAAGTCCCGGTCAACGTCGGCGTCGTGATCGGCATGGTGATCGTCGCCTTCTTCGCCGTCCTGGGCGGCATGAAAGGGATCACCTGGACCCAGGTGGCGCAGTACGCGGTCCTGATTTTCGCCTTCCTCATCCCCGCGATCGCCATCTCGTCAAAATTGACCGGCAATCCGGTGCCGCAAATCGGCCTGGTCTTCAGCGACATCATGGGCAAGCTGAACGACCTCCAGGTCGAGTTGGGATTCAAGGAGTACACCGAACCGTTCCGCGACAAATCAATGCTCGATATCCTGTGCATCACCATTGCGCTCATGGTCGGCACGGCGGGCCTGCCGCATGTCATCGTTCGCTTCTACACGGTTCCGAGCGTGCGCGCGGCGCGGTGGTCGGCCGGTTGGGCACTGCTGTTCATCGCGCTGTTATATACGACCGCCCCCGCCCTGGCGACGTTCGCGCGTTATAACCTGCTGAAGACGCTCAACGGCGCGAAGATCGAACGGACCGAACCGCGGCAAGACGGAACCGGGGGAACGATCTATCATCTCAGTCAGCGCGGCGAGGACGGCAAGACCGAAGCGATTGACTGGGCGGCCACATGGCAGGTCACGGATCTGCTCGTCTTCGACGACCGCAACGGCGACGGATTCATCCAACTGACCGCCGACGATTCGACCAGTGAGTTGATAATCGATAAAGACATCATCGTCCTCTCCACTCCCGAGGTGGCGCGGCTTCCGGCGTGGGTCATAGCCTTGGTGGCGGCGGGGGGGCTGGCGGCGGCGCTGTCGACCGCCGCGGGTCTGCTGCTCGTCATCTCCAGTTCGATCGCCCACGATATCTACTATCGGCTGATCAACCCCAAGGCAACCGAAATGCGACGCGTGACGGTCGGCCGGATCATGGTCATCGCGGCGGTGCTCGTGGCGGGTTACTTCGGGATCAACCCCATGGGATTCGTGGCGCAGGTGGTGGCGTTCGCGTTCGGCCTGGCGGCGGCCAGTTTCTTCCCGATCATCATCCTGGGCATCTTCGACAAACGGACCAACCGCCAGGGGGCGATCGCCGGCATGATCGCCGGACTGGCGTTCGTCGTCTTCTACATCACCGGCGCCAAGGCCGACCTGATCTTCGGCGCGGCCGAGCCGTGGTTCGATTGGAAGACCCTCAAAATCGCCATCTCACCCGAAGGGATCGGCGCGGTTGGGATGTTGCTCAATTTCTTCGTGACGATCGTTGTCTCGCGCCTGACGCCCCCGCCGCCCAAAGAGGTCCAGGAAATGGTCGAATCGCTCCGCCACCCCGACCACCCCGGCCCCGCGCTCATTATGGATGAGGCGAGTGAATAGAGGGGCGAAAAGCCGATAACATATGGGGACCTCAAAAATCCGGTTTTGCAGTCGTCCCTACGGGACTTGAATTCATTATCGGCTTGATTTCCCGCCACTTCCGTGGCGGGCTGAAAGCAATCGTCCCTATCGGGACTGAATATTTGAACGCGCCCATATCACGGAGTGCCTTGGAGAGATCGTCGTTCAACTTGCGCCAACCGCCCACGCCGGCTGGGATCAAGGCCACAATCCCTTGTCATCACCTTCGCGTTGACTTATACTGGGGACCTCAATCGCGTATGAAACAAACGGACTCAGCCCCCCTCTATTACCGTCGACCGGCCTTCGTTCGCCTGCTTGCCCTGGGTGCGCTGGCGGGGACGGCTTTGGCGTGGCTGGGCTGCGGTGATGGCGGGGACGTCTCTGTCGCGAGGGCGGTCAGCATTTACTCCGACGACGCCGTCAAGGTAGTGACTCGCCTGGACGACGGTCCAGAGCCGGCGGTCAATTGGAACCGGCGCAACGAACTGTTCAATCCCAAGGCGCGCATCCAGATCGAAGTCCGGGCCAAGGGGGGGTATTCGATCGATGATCTATTGGAGCAGGCGCGCCAGACCGAAGGACAGAAAATCGAAATGTGCCTGGTCCTGGCCGGCACCCTCGATGTGATGCTCTCGGAGGACGTGATGGACTACCAATCCATCGTCGGTAAGTTCGGCGAGTTGCTGGATACCCTGCGCGAGCGGAAGGTCCCAACGGTCTTGTGCGAGATGCTGCCGCTCATCGAGGAGATCGAGCGCCCAACGGCCAAAATAGCACCCGCCGAGTTGAACAAGCTCATCCGGCAAGTAAACGCGGGCCTTCACGGCCTGGCGCTGGAGAAGGCCGCGGCGTTCGTTTTCGCGCATCGCGTCTTCGCCCCGCGCGTCAGCAACCGGGCCGATTCCCTTATTCTGAATCAGTTGAACTATGGGAGTGAGAACGGCATTCAACCGACCCCCGAGGGCATGCGGCTGCTCGGCCAGCTTTTCGCCCAGGCGCTGCACAAGGCCGGCTACCGCGGCGGGCGGGTATTGGTCCTGGGCGATTCGATCATCGACAATCAAGCGCTGAGCAATCCCAACGAACGCATCGCGTTCCTCATTCCCAAATATCTCGAGATCGAACTGGCCGTGCCTTGAAAAAGGCGCGATCATTGGCGACGGTTTCCGATCGATCTTTCACGCTTCAATTTCGATGCCTCGCATGAAGCTGGAGAGATGGTCGCTCCACCAGCTTGACCGATGCCAACCCAGCGGTTTATGATCAGCGGTACCGTGACGGTCGCGCATGCCACACTCTGTCTACTGATCCTCGCCGTCGCATCCGGCTGCGCGGGGATGGAAACCAGGGAGATGGAGGTCACGGCCTATTGCGGCTGCGGGGAATGCTGCGGATGGGAGCGGGGGAGTTGGAAGTTCCTGAAGCTCGACGTCTGGAACCGCTACGTGACGGCCGATTGGGGAAAAGGCCGGCGCTACACCGGCAAGACCGCCGGCGGCACGAGGCCGCATCCGCCCCGTCCGGGCCTATTCTCGCGCGACAGCCTGCGCAGGCCCTGGATGGTCCCCGTGCGCATCCTGCTCCCGTGGAACATCCAGCCGCGAAAGGGGACCTTGGCGGCCGACACCGATTTCTACCCGTTCGGGACCGAGATTTACGTGCCGGGATGGGGTTGGGGCGTGGTCGAGGACCGCGGCTCGGCAATCAAAGGCCCAGACAGTCTGGACGCGTTTTTCCGTTTTCACTACCAGACTGAGCGTTGGGGCCGCCAGAGACTTGAAGTGAAGATTCCAAACGCCGTCGAGGGCGCTTCACTCGAGGAAAATCCCTGATGCTTCCGTGCGTCGTCGCTCCTCCGGACCACCAGCCACCAGGGCGGCCCGATTCTAACTCATTGGGACCCGCCCGCTCATCCAGGCATTGCCTCGGATCCTTACCGATACAGCGTCCAGCCATGATCGACTGAATTAGCGGTCCCGCCAAAGACGTTCAGCGTGCGCCTGGGGCTAATCACCGACCCTTGCACGTTGCTGACCTCGAGGGCCCAGGCATAAATACCCGGCTCCAAGTCCAAGATGAATTCGGGGGATACAGCAAATGGATAGGCTCCAGCGTCATATGACTTCAGTGAAAACTCATCCAGCCATACCAAGCCCAGCTCATCGGTGGTGATCCTAAGCTCGTTGGCCAAATCATTGTCGTAAGCGAAAATAATGTTGACCGGTTGCCAGACCCCGTCCGTTCCCGGCAGGCGCTCACGGTAGTCCGTTTCATTACCGCTTGAATCGGTGATCTCTGCATGGATCGAATTGTTCGCGTTCGTTTTATACCAGAATCGCCACTCATGCACTTTTCCCCGTTCCAAATCGGGCGTCTGGAAGAAAAACAAACCGGAATGGTCCACGCCGAAAACGTCGATCCGCTGGGATTGCCCCACATAGCCTTCGTCGACGGAAGTGGCATACTGGGTTTGCGGGTCGGCATGAATGAGCCAGTCATTGGCGATGGTGCCGTCCGCGACCTCGAAGGAAGGGTTCTCGAGCAACTCCCCGGAGACGGGAGCGAAGTTCATAAGCGTTTCAGGTTTCCACTGACCTAGCCAGTTACCCCACAAACACACGCTCAGAGTCCCGAAACTGGACGTGATATCGGCGGAGAAGGAGACTTCGGTCAGGACGTTTGAGTCATCACTCAGTTTCATATTCTGGAAAGTGACGACGTTGGGGCCCGGGGGCGGGGGCGTCGGGCTCGGCGACGGTGTGGGCGACGGGGTCGGAGTTGGTGTCGGCGTGGGTTCGGGTGTCGGCGTTGGCGTTGGCGTGGGTTCCGGCGTTGGCGTCGGTGTGGGTTCCGGCGTCGGCGTCGGCGTTGGTGATGGCGTCGGCGTTGGGGTCGGCGAGGGTGTCGGGGCCGGACCCACGACATCGACATCAAGCAAACTCTCTGCCGAGAGGTCGCCATCACTGACCCTCACGATCCAGGTGATCGTCCTGCCGACCGGCGTTGATGGGATAGGCAAAGGACAGGTCCTCAATGGCCCCGCTGCCGCCATCCACGGGGACCTCGCCCCCTCCTTCGATGCGGTAAAGCCAATCCCAGGTCAGCGGGTCGCCATCGGAGTCGCTTGCCGACGCCGAGTAGGTCACGTTCACGCCCGACCAAGCTTGAAGGCCAGGTGTATCCGGATCGATGTCGGGTGGCTCATGGCCGATCGGGCCGACAACCGGAGGATTGTTGGGCGTGGGGTCTTCGACGGGTCTGCCCATCAGTTCTATGATCTCGAGCTGATTGAGCGCCCGCGCAAAGACGTAGACCTCGTCCATCAGACCCGAAAAAGGGTTAGGGCTGCCGAACGGGTTTTGCCCAACGTGGATCGGTACGTCGGGGTTCGTGGATATCGGGCCGGTCTTATCGCTGCGACCGACCTCCACGGCGTCTTGGTAGAGAATCATATCGGTCCCGTCGTAAACGACCGCGATGTGGACCCACGTATCAAGCGGCAGGGTCGCGCTGTCGGAAAAAACGGTTTTCGTGACACCATCTGTCTTGAGCCGGAACCTAAGAAGATCATCTCTTTCGCTGACCATCCAGTAGTGGTCCTGTTCCCCAACACCGATAGCTTTCGAAATGATACGCCGATCCTCGCCCTCCCAGGTTGCTGATTTCAGCCAAGCGGCGGCGGTCAGTTCGCTTCCCGTGACGTCCCACCCTCCCAGGTCGACGTAGTCATCGACGCCGTCGAATGATAGCTCGCCGCCAAAGTAGCCCTCGGTTGTCCACTGCGCGCCTTGGATGGCGCCGTGGTGCAGGTTACCCGAGGCATCAGGGCTGACCAGGCCCACGCCCGCATCGTGGCCGTAGGCAACCTCGATTCCTTGATCCAGCGGCGGGGCTTCCAGCGTCGTGGCCTGGGCCTCCGCGGATGGGGCCAAGTCGTTGCCCACCGCGTCGTGGGCCGTGACCGTATAGTGATAGGTCGTACTGGGCGTAAGATCCTTGTCGTCGAACGTCGGCAGGACGCTGGCGCCGACCTCGGCGCCGTCGCGGAAGATACGATAACCGGTGACGCCGCGATTGTCGGATGAAGGGTCCCATGCCAACGTAACCGCAAACGCTGAGACGGCTTGGGCGTTCAGGTTGGTCGGCGCCGATGGGGCCGTCAGATATGGGTCCAGCGTCGTGCCCGTCACGCCGGCCGAATGGGCCGATTCGTTACCGATCCGGTCCACCGCGCTCACCTGGTAGACATAAGACGTCGAAGCCTGAAGAAGGGTGTCGGTATAAGTGGGCGTCGGGAAGTTCCCAATCTTGGCCCCGTCACGGAACACGTTGTATTTGCTCACCCGGACGTTATCGGTCGACGGGGTCCAGTTCAGGACGATTGCGGACTCGGAGGCGGCGCTCGCCTGCAAGTTCCGAGGGATCGAAGGAGGTTCGAGATCGAGCTCGCCGGACGCTTCGAAGGCGCCGACATCCCACGCACCACCCTGGGGCCGGGGATTGCCGTCGATGTCCTTGGGAAAGTCGTAGTCGGGGTACTGCGAGATCAGCAACAGAGAGCTGACGTCGGTCCCCGCGTCGACGGCGATGCTGTTCTCGAACAGCGAATAATCCCCGTTCGCCGCATCCGTGAAGACCAGCTCCTGGTCGAATTCAATCGTCTCCCCTTCCTGCGGGTACCAGCCGTACTGTTCATCTTTGTTCCAGACAAGGCCGGTGTAAATATTGTAGCTGCGGGTCCCGCCGCCGCCGTGAAGGATATTGTTGCGCGTGACATAATCGGGCGAGGTGACAATGCCCATATCGGCCATGAACGTGTTGTTGATGATGACCGAATTCGTACAGCTCGAACAGCATTTGAGGCCGTCCCCGAAGAAATTGTTATAGAATATCACGCTGTCGGAGAATTCATACGTGGCCGGCGTGCTGTTTTGCACGTAGTTGCCGGCCACCAACACGTTCGAGGAGCTTTGATAGACCGATATACAGTTGCCATGCGTGCCGTCGCTGTCCAGGACGGTGTTGTTAACGATCATCCCATCGTTGACACCCGCAAAGTACATTGCCGTGCGGGCGCATCGAACAATCAAATTGCCGCGGAAGACAATGTTGTTCCCGTTGACCTGCATCCCCCGGGCGTTACCCATGGTGTCGTGTAAATAGTCGATCCTGAAAAAGCCCTACTCAAGCAGCCCAGCCGATCAGAGCTGAACTCGGGTGAACCAGAGGCATCCGTTTTCGACTCGTGATTTGCGCCAGA
>CAUZJO010000023.1:0-37901 GCA_963580245.1 Candidatus Sumerlaeia bacterium
TCCATGAGGATATTGCAGAGATCCTTCCCATGCCTTAAAAAAACCCATTCATCCCCAGCCGGGGATGGTAGCTAACTCGCAAACGGCAATTGTCCAATTCACGGTGAACCAGTACATTTCACGCATTCGAGATTCAAGTCACGTAGTTTTTCCGCGGCGTTGGCATCTTTCAATAGACCATAGATAGTGCGAAACGAGATCTCTGCAATCCTCGGCTGTAAACCACGAACTTTAAAGTGGTTCAGATCATGCCACTCTCCTCTCCCCAGAAGGGCTCTTTTAACGGACGCGTAATCCCACTTCGACTGGTTCGCCAGGATGGGTAAGGCGCGGCCCTCATAATAACAGGCACCTAGAAACAGGTCTTCTGGCGCGAGGCGGGAATAAAATGTGGTACCGGCGAAACGCGGCGGATTCCTAGTTGCAAAGCGCAGATAAACCACGATAGCCCCAAGCGCCGATTCGTCATGTTCAGGAAACCGTTTAAGAAGCTCACGTGCGTCCGAGTTTTCGCCCTTCGCGGCAAGGTGGCCAATGTGTACGACCAGCATCGGTACCGTTCCAGGGTTAACACGAACCAGCCGAGAATGTACACTTCGAAGAAAATCATGGATTTCATCACTAAGGATATGTGGATCGGACTCCGGTAATTGAAGAAGACGCGCAATAGAAGTGCGAACAGGCGTGTCCACGGTCTAACTCCACTATAACATCGATTATTCCAAGATTTGAGACGTTTTCAAGATAATCATCTTAGAGTCATACATGAGCTGTGGCCAGCCCCAAACCAGTACCCACTGAAATCGGATGCGCGAAGGCCCTCCACCAACGGGCGCAGATCGGTCTTGCGCCTCCCCAGAGGGGAGGCGAATCCAATCTCCCTTCCCTACCCCTCTATCACATTGGCGCCCTTCGGGGTCGAACATCACTACGGAAATGATTTGCAGTCGCTGGCCCCGGCCAATCATTGCCAGCCATTCACTGACATGGTAAGCTTGGGACCAAGTGGGCGGCGTTTGCCCGTTTCCATCATTCACCTAAGGTATGCTCAATGAGGTCCTGTTCTGCTTGGCGCGGTTGCTTGGTGGCGTTGGTTATGATCGGGTTGCTTTTCGCGCCGGTCGGGCCGCTGCTTGACCGGGCCGCCGCGGCCGAGCCGGGGAAGCCGCAAGTTCCCGGCCCCGACGAATTACTGGGCGATCGGCCCGCCAGACGCAAAGAGGTCCATCCCCTGCTGCTTGACCCGCTCGCGGGTCGGCCCGACCTCGATTACCTGCGCCAGCGCCGCCGTTGGCTGGCCCGTCGGCCTGCGGACCTGGCGGCGTTTGAGGAGGTCGCGCGCGATTTCGAGGAGCGCGGCGCCTTTTTCCCGGCCATCGAGATCCTGTGGTTCGCCGAAAAGATCGCCCAGGAACCCGAACGCCGCCGCCGCTGCCTCGATTGGATGGAACGGTTGAATAAGCGGGCCGCCGAGATCGAGGCGCGGGTGGAGACGGCCATGCAACTGTGGGGGGCGGGGCGCCAGCACGATGGCCTGGACCAACTCAAAGCCATTATCAAACAATTCCCCTTTTGCGAGAAAGCGCACTTCCGGATGGGCATGCTCTATATCGGGATGTATCGCGAGAACAAGATGCTGGCGGAGAAGGGTAGCCCGCCCGAAATCCGGGCGAGCCTCTTCGGAGTCTGTTACCCGCACTTCGTTTACACCACCGTGATTGACCCGCTCTATTTCGACGCCTATAAACAGCTTTCGCGACTGCGCGAGCTGATGACCGACGATCATGAGTTTCTCAAACAGTCGCAGTTCCTGACCGAACGGGCGGCGGATTTTCAAACCCTGCTGGGCCCGCATCTGATGAAGCTTGACGAAGGCGACCGCTCGCCACGGACGCTGCTCGCGGCGGGTGAGGGGTTCGAGGCGATCGAGCTTTACGCCTACGCCGTCCTGGCCTACCAATCGGCTCTGGCCCAGCCCGATGCGGATGAGGAACTCAAGACGCGGCTGCGGAGGGCGATCGAGGTCGTCCGGGCGAAGCATCTGAACGAATGATGAACGATAAACCAAGGCAAGGGTCGCTGGATGACAAGATTCCCCCAAGGCGCGCCGGACGCCGGCGTCTCGCCGTTCGCCACCGAGTTTGCCGAGGCGATGCGCGCCGACGGGTTCGCGCTGGATTTTTCGATGGAGTCGTTGGAGCGCGTCATCGACCAGATACTCGTATCTCCGGACGTTAACTTGGATCAGAGTCCCCAGAGTTGGCGAACCGAAGCCGGGCTGGAGGCTTACGTCGGCGAGACATTGGCCCGGCTCCATGATGGAATCTGGAAAGGCCAATTCTCGCAAGAAAACCCCGGCGTGAACTTTTACACGTCCTATGTCGAGTTCGGCCAATACCGCTACTACCCGTCCCACTTTCTCGCCTACCGCATCTCGAACGGCCCAGGCGAGGGCACGTTCGCCGAGCACCTCAAGCGTAAGCTGCCCGAGATTGTCGGGCGTCGGCCGAATGAGACGTGATCTACCTTCTCACGAGATTCAACACTTTGGAGATGGAACCATGCAACTCAGTTCAGATGCACCCGGTTGGACAAAGCCCTCAGGCGACCGATTGACAAGGGAATTATATGCTCGTAGGATGTTTTACGATCGCCTAGGGCAAGGCGAATCCAAGTTGAATATCTCCTGAACACGTCCTTCCTGATTGTCATCCGATCCAACCAGCGCAAACGTCTCATTCGTCCGGGCCGAAGGCCTGCAGGTTGTTTTTCGGCCATCGATTCAGGCCCTCGAGGCCGTGGACCTGAGGATCGACAAGGGTGAATTCGTCGCGATCGTCGGGCCTTCGGGTTGCGGGAAATCGACGTTGCTGCGGGTGCTGGCGGGGTTGGTCGGTCCGACGGCGGGCAGGATCGAGATCGCGGGCCTCAGCCCCGCCGAGGCGCGGCGCAAGCTCCATGAAGTCGCGTTCGTCTTTCAACACCCCACGCTCCTCCCCTGGCGAACCGTGTGGGGCAACGTCGCGCTTCCGTTGGAGCTCGGTCGCGGTTCGCCATCGCAAGCGGCCCCGGTTGCGCCCGAGAGAATGGCGGAGGTCATCAAGCTTGTCGGGCTGTCGGAGTTTGCGCGGGCGTACCCGCATCAACTCTCGGGCGGGATGCAGATGCGCGTCTCGCTGGCCCGCGCCCTGGTCACGCGCCCCGATCTGTTGCTGATGGATGAACCGTTCGGCGCCCTCGACGACTTGACGCGCAATGGACTGAACGAGGAACTGCTCAACCTGTGGTCGCGGGACCGCTGGACCGGGTTGTTCGTGACGCACAACGTCGGCGAAGCGGTCTTTCTCAGTCGGCGCGTGTTGGTGTTGAGCCGCCGTCCCGGACGCATCGTGGCCGAAGTTGAGATCCCCTTCGCATACCCTCGCGTGCCCGAGCTGCGCGCGTGGCCCGAATTCGCCCGCCTGACAGGCCAAATCGCCGCGCGACTGGCGGAGGCGGCGTCATGAAGAAGCTGGCCTCGCGCCTCGCGCGCACCGTCGCGCCTCCGCTCGTGGTGTTCGTGGTGTTCGTCCTAGCGTGGCATGGGCTGACGGTCTGGCTGGAAACGCCGAAATACCTCGTGCCGGGGCCTTGGCTGGTCATGGAAGCGGCCCTCGACCACGCGCGCGAGCTGCTCGGTGCCATCGGCCTGACTGCTGCGGCGGCGGTTTGCGGATTGCTCGCCAGTTTTATCGCCGGTTCGTTGATCGCGTTCGTTTTCTCACAATCGGCGATGATCCAGCGCAGTTTTTATCCTTACGCCATCTTCCTCCAAACCGTGCCGATCGTGGCCATCGCGCCCCTGATCATCCTGTGGTTCGACACCGGGTTCCAGAGCGTTGTATTGGTGTCATTCATCATCAGCCTCTTTCCGATCATCACCAACGGGACCGCCGGCTTGACCGACGTGGACCGCAATCTGATCGAGTTGTTCGAGATCAACAACGCGACGCGACGCCAGGTGCTGCTCAAGCTACGCATCCCGAACGCCGTGCCTTACATGGTGACGGGGGCGAAGATCTCGAGCGGCTTGTCGGTGATTGGCGCGATTGTCGGGGAGTTCTTCGCCGGCTACCAGGTCAGCCGGTTCGGATTGGGATACGTGATCATTCTGACCAAGGGCACCCTGGATACGGCCTATCTGTTCGCCGCGATTTTCGCTTCAACGCTGCTCGGTTTGGTGATCTTCGGCGCGGTCAGCCTGATCGGCAACGCGATCACGTCGCGCTGGCGGGGCATTGGGGATGGTTCGGGCCATTAACCTTCGGTGGACGAGATCGTGTAATAGCGGTCGATCTCGGGGTTCTCGAGTTTCTTGACGGCGCCGCCGAGCCAGCGCACCTCGATCGAATCAATTTTGTCGTGATCGCCCAGGCCGAAGTGTTTGAGCAGGGCGTGCTGCGACTTGAAGGAGTCGCCGGTGACAAAGCGGGCCTTTTGGGTTCCGCCGGGGTAGGTGACGGTCACCGTGGCTCCCATCGGCGAATTGCCGGGTTCCTCTTGCAGCCGCACGCCCACCCAGTGCTTGGCCTCGGGATTGACGTTGCTCAAGAAATACAGGTTTCCCTTTTTCTGGTCCCAACGGCGACCCATGAAGAGCAGGTCGGGCCGGCCGTCCAGATCGAAGTCGTCGCTTATCACGTTGCGCGAGTCATAAACATGGCCGGCGCCGAGTAGATACGCCACGTTAATGAAATGCTCGCCCCCTTCATTCAAAAACAGGTGATTGGTCTCGTAAGGGTTCCATGAGACGCCTTCCTTCCTCACGGCCATGTAATTCTTTGCGAAAAACTCACCAAGGGCCGGGTCATCCAAGGAGCACCCGGCATAGATATCGTGCGTCCAAAACGTGGTGCAGTAATCCTTGGCCGATTGATTGCTGTTGTGACCATTGGCGATGTAGATGTCGAGGTCGCCGTCGTTATCAAAGTCGAACGACGTCGAACCCCACGACCAGCCGGTGCGGGCGACCTGGTCGTTGAACGCGGGTTGCTCGAAGACACCCTTGCGGTCCGCGCCGCAGTACATCCGGTTGCCGTAACCCATCCGTCGGCGCATCTGTTGGTATTCGGGAAACTCGGCGCGGCCAACGTTCATATAGTCCAGTCGGCGCGCCGTCGTCGAACTCATGCCGATCACGTAGAAATCGAGTTTTCCATCGAGGTTATAATCCCCATACGTGTGGGACATCCCAAAGTTCGAAACCTCGCCGACGACTTGGGCCGTCACGTCTGAAAAGTGGCCGGCGCCATCGTTATAGTGAACATCGATCCCGGCGAAATCGCTCACAACGAGAAGATCAAGATCGCCGTCCTCATCCAAATCCGCGAAGGAACTGCCGAAGGACCGCCGGTGCCGTTTCCCCGCGAGGCCGGCCGGTTCGGTGGCGTCGATAAACTCGCCGTTGCCTTGGTTGACGAGCAAGTATCCCGGGAATCCGTCGTTGGCGTCGTAATAAGGGGTCGGCATCTGGCCGCCGATATAAGGGTCCTTGTATTGCGCGACCCACAGGTCCACGTCGCCGTCGGCGTCGATATCGCCCGTGGCAAACGCGATGGCCTCATTGAGCTGGGCGTCTTCGCCCAGGACCGTCTTGGGATAGTCCGGAAAACGGCCTTGCTCATTGCCCTCGAACAGGAGCAGGGCGCCGCGCGTACCCTTCCTGGCTCCCATGAAATCGGCGATGCCGTCCCCCGTGAAATCGGCGAAGACGCCCGCCTTGATGCTGCCCATCGGATAGTCCAGGAATACGTCCTTCTCAAAGACCTGCGACGGTCGGTTCCAGTAGAGGTAATTGCCCTGCGGGATGATGACCTCCGACCTGCCGTCCCGATTCAGATCGTAGGTCAGGATGAATCCGCTGCCGGGGAAGGATTCGACCATGACTTCGCGAAAAATGGGGGGGCCGTTCCTTCCCGTAAAAGTCAGGTCGGTTACGTCGATTCGAGCGGGAATGGTGTTCCCATTGGGGTCTTGATTCTCGGACCACTCAACACGCAGGCTGCCCCTGACGATGAACCTCTGCATGCGTGACGGCTTCTGCACGTGCATCGTGATCGAAACCGTCGAACGCGCCTGCCCGTCCGCATCCCGGCCGAACTCGCCGTGGTGCCATTCGGTATGATCGATGACATAGCCCATGCCCTCGATGCGAGTGAGGAACTGATCGAAATCAGCCATCGTGAGGGTCCGTCTCTCGCCCTCGAAAAGCATGGTGCCGATGCCCATCTCGTGCGATTCGGTCCCTGAGCGGCTGGGAAGCGTAAGTTGGTCGAACTTGAAATCGCGGAAGACCGAATACTTGTTCTCCGCCGCCCGCAGGTCGTCCCACAGCTTGACGAACGACTCTTCATAACGCTGGGCGAGCACCTCCATTGACCAAACCGTTTCATCCAAGGCCCGGCGTTCTTGTTTAACTTCTTCAACTCCCTGCTCGACCGTCGGCGATGGGCTCGAACCTTCCCGTTTGACCACGGGAGAGTCTTCAACGAGTTCATCCACCGTCCCGGCCCCCGTCGCTGCGGCAAGCCAAACGGCCATGCAAACGAACCAACCCATCGCGTGTCCAAGGCGACGCGGGCGCGGGCCGTCACGGAACATGGGAGCAACCTTCATCATTCTTTTCGATTCGCTTGTAATCCAGTTCTCCGTTATCAGTTGTTTGATAAGGCAAACCTTTACGCGGCTATCACAACATATAACTATCTTCCGCGCGGCCTAAAATTGTCAAGCATTTTCCCCACCGATCTGCTATTGACGGTCGTGTACGTTTGTTGGCGAACAACGACAACGAAGAGGATACCCTATTATGGCATCATTTGAATGAGACCGCGCCTGATCTATCTATGGACGATTCTCTTGGTCGGCTGCGGAGATTCGCCGCGTGATTCTCTTGAACCGCAACAGGAAGACGCGGCCGGCGCGCCGGCCGATGTCAGGTTGGCCCTTAACTGGTTCCCCGAAGCCGAGCACGGCGGCTACTACGCGGCCCAGGTCGCGGAGGACTACGGCGCCGAGGGGCTGAACGTCGAGATTCTGTCGGGCGGGCCTGGCGTATCGCCCGTCCCTCGCGTCGCGGCGGGCAAGGTCAATTTCGGCGTTTGTAATGCGGACGACTTGCTGCTCGCCCGCGCCCAGGAAGCGCCGGTCGTGGCCCTGATGGCGCCCATCCAGAACAGTCCGCGTTGCATCATGGTCCACGCCGGGTCAGGCATCGAAAGCCTCATGGACCTGCGCGACCTTACGCTGGCGATGAATGCCGGCAAGGCCTTCGCCGCCTACCTGCGTCTGCACGCGCCCTTGGACGGGGTCAAAATCGTCCCCTACCCCGGCACGGTGGCCCAATTCCTGCTCGACCAGAACTACGCGCAACAGGCCTACGCGTTCAGCGAGCCGTTCGTCGCCAAAAGGGAAGGTGGCGACCCGCGCGTGTTAATGCTCCGGGAGATCGGGTTCAATCCTTACACCAGCGTGTTGATCACGAACGAGCGGTTGCTCCGCGAAAAGCCCGAGCAAGTCGGGGCGATGGTCCGCGCATCGGTCCGGGGCTGGCGCGCCTACTTGTCCGCGCCGGGTCCCGCCGACGAACTGATCCACCGCTTCAACCCACGCATGAGTTTGGAGATACTGTGTTTTGGCGCCGAGATTATAAAGGAACTGTCGTTGACCGAATCAACGACGCAACAGGGCGTCGGCCACATGTCGTGCGACAGGTGGGCCACGCTGCTGGGGCAATTGGAAGAATTAGGACTCATCGAGCCCGGCAGCGTCAATGTGGAAGAAGCGTTCACGAGCGAATTCTTGGCGTCGCAGGAAATGTAATGAGCTTGAGGGAATCTCTAAAAATCCGGTTTGCAGTCGTCCCTACGGGACTCCAATTCGTTATCTGTTTGATTTCCCGCCACTTGCGTGGAGGGCTGAAAGCAATCGTCCCTGCCGGGACTGAATTTCTAGAGGCGCCTTTGAATTTAGAATCCAATACTGATCAACACAATATCCTCCGGCTCCACGACGGGTTGTAGACGAACATGGCGCGGCCGAAGATGTCCTCTTCGGGGATGATGCACACCTCGTGCCAACCGCGATAAATGGTTTCATCGAGGCGGGGGGCCTTCACCATGCCGACCAGCGGGGTGTACGATTTTCCCGTGTAGGTAAAGAGTACAATGTAATGACCGGGCGGCGCCGTGAGTTCGAAATCCCACCAAATCTGGTCGTCCCCGACCGGCTGACCCCGCGGCTCGGCCGGTTGGCCGTCCAGATAATAAACCCCGTCGCGCCGCGAGTAGGTCTGACCCGGACCCGCCACAACCCGCTCGAATCCGTTTTTTCGGTCGACAACGTATAGCTGCCCAATATCGGTCTTTATCTCGGGTGGATCGTAAAGAACCACGTCGCCCACCTCCGGCCGAGCGATCAGATACGCCAGCTTATTCACGAGGACCCGTTCGCCCTGGCGCAAGTAAGGTTTCATCACGTCGTCGGCGAGATGGACTTACTTGAGCGCGAAGATGCTCGTCACGTATTGGAAGAGCAAACAGAGAGTGCAGATAACCATCAGCCATGCCAGGTAAAAGGCGCCGCTGACGCGCCAGTGGCAGGTGTCTCGATTGATCCGTTTGGCGGTCATGAAGGCGTCGTGACACCCGTAGACCCACAGGAGCAAGAGAACGAGCAGGATGAAGTTGGAATCGGGCGAGTAGATCGTCTTCCACGCCAGAGTGATCGCCGCGGCCATGACCAATACCATCTGGGCCGCCTTTTTGGGCTGATGGTTATAAAGACGTCCTCGGGCAGCTCGCTCGGGAACTGGCAGAGGATCACGTACAGCTTGCGCAGAATCGCCGCGGCAAGCAGGCCCGGCCATTCCGACCCCGGCAAACGCCGGCGCGTCGGCCGAAAATCAACTCGCTCGCGAGAGACCGGCGTCAGCGGATCGGGGTCGTTGACCTGATCCAGAAGCGACTTGCAACGCGGACAACGCGCCTCGGTATCCATATTGTGAAAACCACATTGGGGGCAGGTCTTCATCCCGGCGCCGCCAAGCCCACGGGACCATAATCAGAAACGCCCCAACGGGGCGCCCGTGTGCGGGTGGTGATGTTCGTCCATCATCATCGATAGCGTTTTCAAACAGGAGGGCCGGACCCTCCCGAGCCTTGCCAACTATTTTCCGATCCTATAACACTTCGTCCCGCCACTTGGACTCCAATTTCTCCAGCGTGCGGTTGTAGACGTCCTCGATTGCCTCCTCGAGCGACCACCCGTCGGCGATCCCCTGTAGGACCGACTTGAACCGGTGCGGGCGATAGCGATCGGCCAGCCACGTCACGAACGTGCGCGCGATCCGATAAGCCTTCTGGGCCTCGGTCTTGTCCTCGATCGACGTGAATTTGGTCGGCATGGCGGAGAGCAGCGGCAACTCACCCGCGCTCGCCCACGCGGCGATTTGCAGGGTATCGGCTTCGTAGCGCTGCTCGCGTTCTTTCTCGCCCTTTTCGAAGTACATCGCCAGCCCCTCATTGAACCACGAGGCGACCTGGGACTTGGTCACGTCGTGGACGACCGCGTGGACGTATTCGTGATAGAGCGTCTGGCGTAGTTGGTCGAGTTGATCGCCGCCGAGCGATTCGCCGGTCAGGGGAACGCGAATCTTTCCGTCATAAAGCCCGCCGGTCCAGTCAGGCACGACGGTCGCCTCGGAGAATTGCTCGCGGGTATAGAGGACGACCTCGATTTTCTCGCGCGGGTGATACTTGAGTCCGCGACCGACGTCGCGCCGGGCCTCGTTCAGAATCCGCAGAACCTGGCGGGCCGCCTCCTCGCGCTCGTCGCCCTCGTAGGATACCGTGAAGTAGCCCTTGGAACGCTGGTCGAAACCGGCCTCGGCGACCGCCTCGCGGGCGACCTTCTCGATGCGGTCGGACAGACCCGGCACGTCGGGGTCCACGTGCTCCGCCTCGATCCAGGAGTCCAGCGCCTCTAGGTATTCACCCTGGTCGTAATGGAGGTCCGCGAGTTCGACCAGTGCGTGGACGTTCCGCGGATTGATCTCCAGGGCGCGGTTGAGGTCGGCCTTGGCGCTGCGGGCCTGGTCGGCCTGGCGGGCTTCGCGCGCCTTGAGGAAAAAATTGCGCGAGCGCCGCCGGTCGAGATCAGGGACGACCGAGCTGGCCGCCGTCGCGTAGGCCTTGAAGAACTGGCCCTCGGCCTGCCGGTGGAGGCCCTTTTCCATGAGGTTCGTGCCCCAGTTGACGCGCACAACGGTCAGGTTGCGCTCGATCATCGCGTCGCCGTCCAGGGTCCGGCGGGCCTTTTCGAGTTTGCGCACGGCCGTCTCGAACCGGCCCCGGTTGCCCAGGTCGACGCCCCAGGCATTGAGCGCAACGGCCAGGTTCCGCTGGATCGTCGCATTGCCCGGCATCTGACGCAGGGCGAACTCAAACGAAGCCACCGCCTCCCCAAACCGCCCCGTCTGCACCCCCGCCAGCCCCTCATTATTGAGTTCCTCAACCGTGCTCGCATAAACCACGGCGGCGAGGGACAAGAGGAGGGTGATGATGGAGAGTTTCTTCATGGGAAATGTGCCTTCGGGAACTTGACGGTTCGGCCACGCAAGACCTGAGACCGGCCAAACCTGGCCCCATTAAACCACAGGGGGCTTGCCGGCCAAAATCAAATTTGGGGAATGGGAAGATTGAGTCGGAAAAAAGCACAAGAATTGGGCCGCGAAGCATGTGAAGGGCACTGAATCGGTTCATTCCTCCAGAACAGATTATTCGCGTCATTCACGTGGTTCGCGGGGCCCACCGGCTGAGAAACATCTCTCATTCATCGGGATCGACGATCAAGAGCAGCGGCCGCTTGTTGGCCCAGTCTCCTTCCGCTTCACTGCTCAAAAAGGTGTATCCCGACAGATCGTCCGAAGGATGGTCTTCGCGAGCGAATTTCAACATCACGCCGTGATGTGTTGCTTCATTCGTCGCCCTGGAATCGAAATAGGGGGTAATATCAAAAAGTTTCCATCCCTCGTCCTTCACCGGTGAGAAGGAAGCAAATGGTTCTGACGCGAATTGTGGCGATTCTTCCAGGGCAGGGTTGTCAATCCAATCGTCCAATAGGGCGTGAGTCTCGATAGAACCCGCGCTGTATCTTATGTTGGAATCCTTCGCATACAGGGCCAAGAGATATCGACCATTAGGTTGATTAGTTTTCAAGTCAGGTGGTATCGCAGTCCAGTTCAGACACACACGGGCGCCGCCTCTGGAATTATAGAGGCCAGTGTGCCCTTTATAGTCACCGAGAAGGTCGGGTCGGTGAACCGAACTGTCTTTGTTAATCGGGACGATTCCAACAATTCTGCCGGAGACGACGGACCCGAGTTGGAGGTCGAACGAGCCTAGCGCTCGAGAATTTCGAATCACATTGAGCACTTCATCTGGAAGGTCGATATTCCAATCATTAATCTTGCCTGCTTCGATCTTGAACGTCGGTCTTGAGTTTTGGTCTTCGTACTCATATCTGTATAATTTGTTGAAGAGAATCGGACGGCTCTCCAATGGATTCAGGTCAAAGCCAAAGAAGAGGTTCTCCAATGTGTGTTCCATTGTTCGCAACTGTAACTGATCGCCTAAGGGGAGTTCATGAACCCATACCGTCTCGTCGTTACGTATCGACGAATCGAAGAAAGCGCTTTTCCGGAGGCATCCATTCCAATTAGTTCACGGCCAGACATTGCATTCTTACTACGCTCGTCTGTGTTCACAAAAGAATCCATTCCAAGAAAGAAACCTTCGACCTTCGCCTCGTCCGAGAGGTTCATCCCAATCCTAACGTCGGCTCAGGTAATGTCCGGCAAAATGACTGTTTCCTCAACCTGCCGCCCTTCGAAAACAAACAAATTCTGACTATAACGCAGATCGAAGGCATCCTCGGTCATCCAAAGTCCGTATTGTCCGGGTCGTATGGGCCCAAAACGCGCTACACCCCCGGCATCCGTTGTCTCGATGAGTTTTACCGGGTCATTCTCTTTGAATGGTTGTCCAGAAAGCTGTGCTTCGAAGCCCGCGACGGGTTCACCGTTCTCTCCTCCCTTCAACACCCGAATCAAAGCCGTGCCCAGATCTGAGGGGACGGCAACTTGATTGGGAGTCGACTTGGAGGTCGCCAGTCGCTCCAGCGTTGCCAGCATCGCTTGGTTGGTCTGCTGGGCCTGTTGGAATGATTTCCAGGCAAAGATCGAGGCCGCGACGCTGGCCACGGCCAAGAGCAATATCGCAACGATCATCAGTCGGTTTCGCATGATTCTCTCCTTCATGGCGTCCAGCCACAGGCGATGGGCCAGGTGGCGGGGGTCGCCGGGCGGCGCGGCGGGCTTGGGCCTCGTCGCCGGTTCGTTCACGCTCGCGGTCCAGGGCGAAGGCCAGGTGGTCGTCCAGTTCGTCGGCGATGTCGCGGCGCAAGTTGGCCAGCTCGCCCTCGCGATGGGGCGGGAAGCCCTCCTTGATCTGGTCAAGCCAGGTCATGGCAGGCCTCGCCCAGCACGTCGTTGACGCCGGCGGTGAACCGGGTCCATTCCTCGCGCTTGGCGGCCAGCGCCCGGCCTCCGGCGGCGGTCAGCTTGTAATACTTGCGCCGGCGGCCGTCCTCGGTGTCGACCCAGTAGGCCGAGAGCAGCTTCCGGCGCTCGATGCGGTGCAGGGCCGGGTAGAGGCTGCCTTCCTTGAGTTCGAAGTAGCCGCGCGAGCACTCCAGGACCCGCTGGGTGATCTCGTAGCCGTAAGTCGGCCCGCGACTGACCACGTCAAGAATGAGCATATCCACCGTCCCCCACAGCAACCTGGAATCCATGGATTTTTCCTCCATACCTAATCGATCTAGGTATATAGATAGGACGCCTATGTAATCGTGTCAAGACAAAAATGGGGTCTACGAATGATGGGCGGATCGGTGTCAATCCCTGGAAGGTGGATTACGAAACATCGCGCGCCGGCAAAGGTCCAAGCGGCCGTTTCACGTTCCGCTTCAACCCCTCCAGGGTTGTTGTGATGGGGGGACGGCGCACCGTGGGTTTCACCCACGGCTAATCACATTGGACCCCTTCGGGGTCCGAGGATGACACCAAAAAGCGTCAGCCAAGACGGCAAGATTATGATTGACGCCCTTCGCCTGATTCACGGGTGGAGTGAATACCGAGTCGGCCGATCATTCCTCGCTGTATTGCCGTTGCAGCATCGCCACGACGGCGGGGTCGGCCAGGGTGGTTGTGTCGCCTAACATGCGGCCCTCGGCGATGTCCTTGAGCAGGCGGCGCATGATCTTGCCCGAGCGCGTTTTGGGCAGGTCGGCGGTCAGGATGATTTCGTCGGGGCGGGCGATCGCGCCGATCTTGTTGGCGACGTGCTGCTTGAGCCGGCCGATCAGGGCGTCATCGCCCTCCACGCCATCTTTGAGCGTGACGAACGCCACCAGGGCCTGGCCCTTGAGTTCGTGCGCGCGGCCCACGCAGGCCGATTCGGCCACGCCGTGGTGATCGACTAGCGCCGATTCGATCTCCATCGTCCCGATGCGGTGGCCGGCGACGTTGATCACGTCGTCGACGCGGCCGATGATCATGAAATTGCCCGCCGCGTCGCGCTTGGCGCCGTCGCCGGGGAAGTAGGTCGCGTTGTCCCATTTCGTCCAGTAGGTGTTGACGTAGCGGTCCATGTCGCCGTAAATCCCGCGCAGCATGCCCGGCCATGGCTTGGTGATGGCCAGGTAGCCGCTGCCCTGTTCGATCACCTTGCCGTTCTCGTCGAGAATCTCGGCGGAGACGCCGGGGAAGGGGACGGTGGCCGAGCCGGGTTTCATCGTCGTGATGCCGGGCAGCGAGCTGATCATGATGCCGCCGGTCTCGGTCTGCCACCATGTATCGACGATCGGGCAGCGCTCGCCGCCGATGTACTTGTAGTACCACATCCAGGCCTCGGGGTTGATCGGTTCGCCGACCGTTCCCAGCAGGCGCAGGGTCGATAGGTCGCGCGCCATCGGCCACTTCTCGCCCCATTTCATGAAGGCGCGGATCGCGGTGGGGGCCGTGTAGAAGACCGTGACGCCAAAGTTCTCGACGATCTCCCACATGCGGCCGTTGTCGGGCCAATTAGGCGCGCCCTCGAAAATGATGCAGGTGGCCCCATTGGCCAGCGGACCGTACGTGATGTAACTGTGCCCGGTCACCCAGCCCACGTCGGCGGTGCACCAGAAGACGTCGTCTTCCTTGAGGTCGAAAATCCATTTGGTCGTGGCGTAGACGTGGGTCATGTAACCGCCCGTGGTGTGGACGATGCCCTTGGGTTTGCCGGTCGTGCCCGAGGTGTAGAGGATGAACAGCATGTCCTCGCTATCGACCCACTCCGGCTCGCAATCGGTCGATTGCTCTTCGAGCATGCGATGCCACCAGTGGTCACGGCCCTCTTTGAAGCGCAATGGGAAGTCCCCGCGTTTGACGATCAGGACATGCTCGATGCTCGGGCATTCCTGGAGGGCATAGTCGGCGTCGTGCTTGAGCGGCAGCAGGCCGCCGCGCCGGTAGCCTCCGTCGGCGGTGATCAGCAGCTTGGCCTGGGCGTCGTTAATGCGATCGCGCAACGATTCGGGCGAAAAGCCGCCAAACACAACCGAATGCACCGCGCCGATGCGGGCGCAAGCAAGCATCGCGATCACCGCCTCGGGCATCATCGGCATGTAGATCGCGACCCGGTCGCCCTTGCCGACCCCCAGCGAGCGCAACGCGTTGCCCGCCCGGCATACCTCGCGATGGAGGTCCCAATAGGTCAGCGTGCGGTGCTCGTGGTTCTCGCCTTCCCAGATCAGGGCGGCCTTGTTGCGGCGCGGGCCGTCCAGGTGCCGGTCGACGCAGTTGTAACAGAGATTGGTCTTGCCCCCGACGAACCACTTGGCGTGCGGCGGGTCCCACTCCATGACGCGGGTCCACGGCTCCTTCCAGTAGAGCTCCTTGGCGAACCCGGACCAGAACTCCTCGGGATTGGCCTTGGCCCGCTCGTAGACGCCGGGGTCATTGATGTTGGCCTGGGCCTTGAAGGCCTCGCTCGGCTCGAAATGGCGCTCCTCATGGAGTAGGTCGGCAATGGTTTCGTGTCCGGTGACCATGGGCGTCACTCCTTATGCTGGAAGGTGGTTTACCACGCCGGCTGCGTCCGTTGACCGGCGCGTTTTGTTTTACGAGTTGCGTTGAGATTCGTTAAGTTAACGGGGCATAGTAAAGACGCATCTTAACGAAAGGCCCCCACGGGGTCAACGCGAAAGGCGAGTTGGCGGCGGTCGGCGCGGCACCCCGGAATCGATCCTGAAAAGGCGCTCGCGGAGGCCCGATGGGTCAGATGTCCCGAATCACTTCCGCCGGTTCGACGCGCACCACCCAGCGCAACATCGGCAGGGCGGGTAGCAGCGTGAGCAGGAAAATGCCCGCGCAGGTGGCCAGGAGGCCCGCGATGTTCAAATCGAACAACCCCGGCGGAAGCCAGTCCAATCGCTCGGACCAGCGGGCGGCGACCGACGAGAGCCAGAGGAACAGGCCCAGGTTGGCTGCGGTCGCCAGCCCCACGGCGGCCAGCGTGAGTAGGCCCACCTCGCCCAGCGCCAAGCCGACCACCTGGCCCGGCGTCAGCCCGAATGCGCGCAGCGTGATCAGGTCCACGCGCCGCGCGTGGAAAATCATCGCGAACAAGAGGTAAAACGTCAGCATGCCCACCGCGAACACCCCGGCGGCCAGACCGATCAGCACCCATCCGACCAGCCGCACGCCGAACTTGAGCTGCCCGCCGATCACGTCCCCGCCCGTGAGTTGCAGGCCCAAGGCCGCCGCCTCCTTGAGGAAATCGTCGCGTTCGGCCCGTTTGTCGAGCATGACGACCAGTTGAACGTAGAGCGGAGGCCTACCGGGCGCTAAATCTCGGTTGAGGGCGCGAACTACCTCGGCCGGCATGGCCAAGCCGATCAAGGCGGGCTGCGAGGTCAGGCCGGCAACCCGGGCCGGGACGATTTGCGGTTCGCGCGTCGAGGCCACCAGCCCGACCGACGATTGGCCCAATATCAACGTGAAGTCCTTGCCCACGATGGCCGCGGGGCTGAGCAGGGGCAAGCCTCCCGCTCGCGCCAGGCCAAGATTATACATGTCGAGGAAATATCGCGAGGCGACAACCGGATAGGGCTGCTCCGGATCCGTGGGCATCGCCCAAGGCTGGTCATCGGTCAGGGCGTCGGCGACCAGCTCGCGCGCCACGCCGTGGACAACGGCATCGGACCCTATTTCCATGCCGAACAGATTGCCGATGGCCTGGATCGGGAAGCGCACCGGCTCGACCGGCCACACGTGCTTGACCCCCTCGGACTTGCGCACGGCGGCGACCGTGTCGTCGGTGATCGGGCGGCTCTCGATCGCCATGGGCCCCAACGCCGCCCGGCTCGCCTCGAGCCGCATCCGCTCGTCGGGAAACAGTTCGGTCAGATACGCGCCCACCCGAAACCGCAGGGCCGTCCCCACCCCCGCCAGGGCCAGCATGAACGCCGAACTCATCGCCAGGACGAGGATCGCGCTTGCCGCGCGGCCGGGATACTGCCGCAAATGGCGCCAGAGCAAGTGAAACAAAAAACGCACGGGCCAGGAAACTCCCCCGACAACGTCGATCGCTCAAAACTCTACCTGTTCCACCGAGGATTTGCCTGGGGTAAAACCGATGGGCGCGTGTCTTTGGGCCGCGTCACGTTATGATTCAACCCTTTCCGGGTTGTGACAATTCTGGGGCCGCGAACCGTGGGTTGACACCCACGGCTAATCACATTCGACCCCTGCGGGGTCGAGCATGAGGATGGATTTGGCTCGTGCTCCCGGTCGGCAACCGTGCGTCTCGCGGAACCGTGAGATGCACCCGGCTGGGCCGGGGCCTTCTACTTCTTCTTGCTCACAAATACCTGCATCGCCTTGAGCGTGGCTTCGGAGACGTGATGTTCAATCCCTTCGGCGTCGATCGAAGCCGTCTGGGGCGGAACACCCAGTGCCAGGAGGAACTCCATCACCAAATGGTGGCGCTCGCGCGTCTGACGGGCCATCGCCTTGCCCCGGTCGGTCAAGAAGACCGAACGGTAGGGCTGGGAGTGGACCAGACCCGCCTCCTTGAGCCGCGAGACCGCCTTGGAGACCGTCACGTGCGAGACCCCCAGCCGTTTGGCGATATCAACGGCGCGGGCCTCTCCCCGGTCGGTGATCAGTTCGTCGATCAGCTCGACATAATCCTCGGTCAGCTCCGCCTGATTGCGGTGGCGCGTGTGGATGAATCCGTCGGTGGAGCCGAGGTCTCGGGTCTGTTTGCGGAAGGGTGGGGTCATTCGCGTCATTCGGTCCTTTTCAAACAGTCCCTAGTCAATGATAGGGAGCTCCGTAAAGTTTAGCAAGCCTTAATACCGTTTAGTCTGGGCTAAGTTTATGAAATCAGGCTTAACACACATGACCGAGGCGGTTTGCTGTTGCGCGCGGCGAATGCTTGACGCAAGATTTCGCACATTCCGATCCCTTCAAGGATAACATCATGGCCAAACCCCAAACGCCTCGCAAAGAACCACCCGAAGATATCAAGAAACGCGCCCGGCGCATCAGCACCCGGCTGCGAAAGACCTATCCCGACGCGAAAACCGCGCTCAAGCACGACGGGGCTTTCCAATTGTTGATCGCCACGATCCTCTCGGCCCAATGCACCGACGATATGGTCAATAAGGTCACGCCGACGTTGTTCGCCAAGTTTCCCGATGCGCGGGCCTGCGCGGCCGCCGGTCAGACCGACGTCGAGTCGATCATTCATTCGACCGGCTTCTTTCGCCAGAAGGCGCGCAGCATCATCAACTGCAGCCGCGCCCTAATGGAGCGTCATGGAGGCGAACTACCCGAATCGATGGAAGAGCTTACGAAACTGCCCGGCGTCGGGCGCAAGACGGCCAACCTCATCCGCGGGTGCGCGATGGGTCATCCCGGCATCATTGTCGATACCCACTTCAAGCGCCTGGTCGGGCGCATGGGCCTGACGGGCAACACCAACCCCGACAAAATCGAGCACGACATCGCCGCCCTGCTTCCCCCCAGTCACTGGACCGAATTCTCGAACGCGATGATCTGGCACGGCCGACGCATCTGCCCCGCGCGCAAACCAAAATGCAACGAATGTCCGATCGTGAAGGACTGCGAATTTGGCAGAGAACAGAGGGCTTGACGCGATGGGCGAGAAGCGCGAACCGCGATCAGCCGGCGATTGAATGAGGCGCCTCGAAGAAGAAACCGGTCCCTTCCCGCGAGCTACCCGATTCTAATTGCCTTGTTCGGCGGGGGCGGCCGGGGGGGCCTCTCCGCTTGCCTCGGGGGCGGCTGAATCCGGCACGGTTAACTCGATGGGTTGGCCTTCCGACGTGTCGCTGGGGGGCGCGACGGGCGCGTCCACGCTCGCCTCGGGCGGCGCCGCATCGGGGGCGGTTCCGGCGGCGGGCCCCGCGTCGACCCCAACGTCATCGACGGTTGGGATGCCTCCGATGGGCGGGGCCGTCACGCTTGTCTGATCGCCCAGGATCGTCTCGGACTGGCGAATCGCGCGGGTGCCCGCGATCGAGATGAGGATGGCCAGCACCATAAAGGCAACCGCGGAAACAGTGGTCATCTTATTGAGCGCCTTCTCCGCGCCGGTCGCCCCCAACGATTCGCTCAAACCGCCGCTGGCCTGACCCAGGCTCGAGAGGCCGCCTCCCTTGCCCGACTGGATCAGGATCACGAAAATCAGAAACAGGCAGGCAAACCCGTAAATCATAAGCATCAAGATCATCCACCACGTCATGGTTCACATCCTCTTTCGATCAATTCCGATTGGCCCCTAAGGCATCCAGCATAAGCATTATACCGGTTTATCATCGAGTGCCGCAATGCCCGGCAACGTTTTTCCTTCCATGAATTCCAGCGAAGCGCCGCCGCCGGTCGAGACCAGGGTCATTTTATCGGCGACGCCGAACCGTTCGGCCGCCATCGCCGTCTCCCCTCCCCCGAGGACCGAGACCGCCTCGGAGCCAGCCAGTGCCTCGGCGATCGCGCGGGTGCCCTGGGCGAACTTCTCGATCTCGAACACGCCCACCGGGCCGTTCCAGACAACCGTCTTGGCGCGGGCGATTTCATCCGCGACGAGGGCGATCGTCCGCGGACCGACGTCCACGCCGATCCAATCGGCCGGGATGGCCTTGGCGTCGACGACCCGCGTGGCGGCCCCCTGCTCGAACTTGTCCGCGACGATGCAATCGACCGGTAGGATGAATTTGGCCTGAGAATCTTCGGCCGCGCCCAGGATTTCGCGGGCCGTTTCGGCGGATTCCTCATCGAAGAGGCTGGCCCCGATCTCGTAGCCCTGGACTTTCAGAAACGTGTAAGCCATGCCCCCGCCGATCACCAGCGCATCCACCTGGCGCATCAGATGGGTGATCACGCCGATCTTGCTCCCGACCTTGGCACCGCCCAGAATCGCCACCAGCGGTCGCTCCGGATCGGCCAGCGCCCCGCCCAGGTATTTCAATTCCTTGGCGATCAGGTAGCCGCAGACGCAATCGGCGACGTGGCGCGTGATGCCCGCAGTCGAAGCGTGGGCGCGGTGGGCCGTGCCGAAGGCGTCGTTGACGTAAACGTCGGCCAGGCCGCCCAGCGCCTTGGAGAATTCCGGATCGTTGGCGGTCTCCTCTTTATGAAACCGGACGTTTTCGAGCAAAATCGCCTCGCCCGCGCCGAGGTTGGCCACCAGCTTTTCAACCTCCGGCCCCACGCAGTCGGGTGCGAGCTTGACTTCCTTGCCCAGCAGCTCCCCCAGCCGCGCCGCGACCGGCCGCAGGCTCAATTCGGGCTTGACCCGGCCCTTGGGCCGGCCCAGGTGCGAGGCCAACACCACGCACGCGCCTTTGCCCAGCAGATACTGGAGCGTCGGCATCGAGGCGCGGATCCGGCGGTCATTAGTGACGTTTTGTTGGTCGTCGAGGGGCACGTTCAAGTCGGCCCGCAGAAAAACCAGCTTGCCGGCGACGTCGATGTCTTCGATGGACTTCTTGAGGTACTGGACGTTCATCGTTTGCAAACCGTGGGGACCCGTTGGGAAGGTCGAAGACGCCATCTTATTCAACCTGGCGCGAACTTTAACTTGGCACTGTCTCAAAATCGGCCATGAGAATCAACCGTTTTTGGGGTGCCCGCGGGTGTGATTCAGATTTTGGAGTAAACGGCGCTTCGATGCCAAGTCTCCGTTCGTGCTCGTGCTCGTAATCGGGCCCATCACGGCGTCCCACCTCTATTCTGGCCTGAGAAAAAGACCGATTACGAGCACGAGAACTGAGAGACGACTGTCAGCGAGGCCGGAAAATCCACACCAAGACGGCGTTGACTCCCAAATCAAAATCACGCCCCGGCATGAATGGCGACTCGTCTGTCCTTGCAAAACCCCCGGCCATTCAATAGTACTGATTGGGTCGCGGGCCTTGCGTTTTCCACGGTCGTTTGGGCGAGGCGCGTCGATCCGTGGCGGACCACTCCACACGATATCGGCTGGGCGGGCCGGTTGGGGCGATTAGGTGAATCTTTGGCGACAGATCGGTGAGGATTGGCAATGGTATCGGTGCGTGGAGGGAGGCCGGCATTTCCTGCGGCCGCTCTTTGAATACGGCTTCTGGATCGTGTCGCTGCACCGCTTCGGCGCGTGGGCGCGGACGGTGCACGTTCCGGTCATCGGCCCAATTCTGCGGCTCATTTACCGGCTCAGGAAGTTTTGGGTCTTCGCCACGACGGGGGTCGACATCCGCCCCGGCGCCAAGATCGGCCGCCGCTTCACGATCCACACGTTCGGCGGGATCGTCGTGGCCGACGACGTCGAGATCGGCGATGATTGCCGGATCTACAGCGGCGCCTGCGTCGTCCACCGCGCCAACGACCGCGCCGCCGGCGTGCCGCGCATCGGCAACAACGTCCGCATCGGCAGCGGTGCCAAGGTCATGGGCGGCATCACGGTCGGCGACAACGTCTCGATCGGCGCCAACGCCGTCGTCCTCCATGACGTCCCCGCCGGCCACATCGCCGTGGGCGTGCCGGCGGTGAGCAAGCCTCGGCGGCCCGATGAATCGGATTGAGGTTCGCGTCAATCCGGAACCGCCAAGCTTTTGCTTTGAAGTTCAATCTTTGTTGTCAAACGTAGCACTCAGACATATTCATAAGTCAAGATGTTTACAAGACGCGAAATAACCCTCCTCAGCCACAGATTTGGTTCGCAGAGAATGGTAATGGGACATTGTGAAGACCATACCGCTTCTACGGTCGGTCGAAGGCAATCACTGTGATCATGTGGACCATGGCTACAGTTCTCTTAACCATTGCGGTGCGGGGTGAAATCACTTTTGGCGATGCACGTGAAATGGATGGCGGCTTTAATCCTCGCCTTGCCGATTTGAACGGCGATGGGAATCTTGACGTGATCTGTCCAAGTATCTTTGGAGGCACGTCAATTCCAGATCATCGTGTAGTGTGGTTTGAAAATGATGGGGAATTACCCCCGAGTTTCACCAGGCACACTATTCTTGAGGAACTGGGCACGACTGACATTGATACGGCTCATCCAACCGATCTGGACGGCGATGGTGATATCGATATCATTTCAGTAAGAAAGAAGGAGCTTGAATGGCACGAAAGTGATGGTGGTCAGATTCTGTCCTTTCAGAGTCGTAAAATAGTGGAGGGCGTGGCTGGTGACGTTACGGCAGTGGATTTAAACCGAGATGGTGATATAGACATCGTATGTTCACGTTATGAAGACTTGGGTTCGGATGAAGCAAACCTTACCTGGTTTGAGAACAATGGAGGTCAACCACCCGGATTTAATTCAAATGTAGTTTCCAACCTCACTAGTTATGTTGACTTTTCGGACGTTGACGGCGATGGCGATATAGATTTATTATCAAGCTCGGGAAATGAGGGAAGTGTTTGGCGCGAAAACGATGGATCAGCTACACTCGGTTTCACCAGGCATCTGGTCTCGGATGATTTTGGACCAATTGAGGCGAAAACCATTAACGATAATGCATACCCAGATATAATCGCGGCCCAGTTTCTATCGATAAGAGGCAACGGCACGGAGGTATCCTTTTCAAGCGAGAAATTCTCTCCGTCGAATTCGGAGCTGGCTTATAGTACAGCCGGTGATTTGGATCTTGATGAAGACGTTGACATCATCAATTGTGATGCTGGAGTGCTCTATTGTTATGAGAGTAACGGAAGTCTTATGCCCACGTTCGAGGAACACATCATCGACCTGTCGACCCAGGGACAGCTCCGGACACCGACATTGGGTGATCTAGATATAGTTATCTTTCGAAGTTCAGTGGCTCGCGCAGGGAGCGGCATCCTTCTGTGGTATGAAAACCTGGCGCTGCCGAAGCCGGTATCTATTCTAAATCCCAATGGCACCGAGACATTTGCCAACGGTCAATCTATCCAAGTGGCTTGGCGCACAGGTATTGAGACTGCTGGAACTGCCGTTGGTCTCGGACTATGGCGCGACCGCGATGAGAAAGCCGCTCAACTCGCCGACGCTTGGAACCCCGAGGGCCACGGCGTTGAAACCATTGTCCTGCCGGCTTTGCCCACCCGGCGAGATTATCGGATTCGGGCAGTCAGTCTGTGGAACCCTGAGTTCTTTGATTTCAGCGACGCTCCATTCAGCATCCTCCAGGGCGGGCGCGCCGGTGTTCCCCGGGTGGGATGGCGTCTCTATCCGTAGAGCCTGGTCCGACGAACGCGTGATGCGTGCGATTGACGGCCGTCGCGCGTTCTCGCCGGTTTGCCCCATCCATTTCCTCAAAATCTTCCGTATATCCTCGGCATCGGGCGAATCGCCGCTTCATTAAGTCCTCCGAATGTGGAAGATTTGGGCTGGCTGAACGTCGGATCCCAATGCAGGGCCGTGCCCTCATTGAACCCGGAAACGTGGCCGAATAAGGCCCCCCCCAGGCATTGCCGAATTCTCTCTTCTCAGAGCCCTCCGATCAGCTGAAGCGTACCTGGCGTTGGCTTGACGTTGCCGGGTTGGTGGTGATGGCGGCGTTGGCGTTGACGCCGTTGGTGTTCGATCCCGCCGCTCAGGATGACGCCTATTTCGCGCCTAAGTGGGCGTGGATCGCGAGTTGGACGGTGTTGGGATTGGGTTGTCTTGTGGCCAGGGTTTGGCTTGGGCGGCCGGCGCGGGCACCGCTGCATCCGATCGTGGTCGCGGCGGTCTTGCTGGTCGCGTGGCATTGGGTCGCCGTCATTTGGGCGGCCAGTCCGTCGTTGGCGGTCGAGCGGGCGGGGCGGATTACCTGGGTCCTGATCGGTTTCTGGTTGACGGCGCAGTGGCTACGGTGGCGGCGCTCGGTCGGTTGGGTTGCGGGGATGGCGTGCGTCGTCGGCGTGGCGACTGGGTTGTGGGTGTTCGTCGAGGACATTGTGCGCGAGTGGTATCCGGGGCTGGTTTGGATTCGGAACAACCTGCCCGACTGGCGCGGATTTATCGGCGCGGGGTTGGGCAACACGAACCATACCGGCGATTACCTGGCCCTGGCGTTGCTGGCGACGCTGGGCCTGATCCCCGGCGTGAAGCGGCGCGGGGCGCGCAACGCGTTGGTCGTCGCGGCGGTCCTGATCCCCGGCGCGCTGGTCATCTGTTTTTCGGCCGGCTCGAACCTGGGCCTGGTGATCGGCGCGTTGGTGATGGGCGGGATGTTTTTCTCGCGCGACCGGGGGCGGTGGTTTGGGCGGCGGTGGGGCCGATGGGTTTGCGTGCTGGCGGGGTGGGCGCTCGTGTTGCTCTTTTTCACGACTGATCATCCGGCCAACCCGCACCGCCCCAGCATCTTGGCCGAGGGGTTCGGCTCGCAACGCTGGCAGGCCGGGGGCCCGACGCGATTGGTCATCTGGGCCCAGACGCTGGAGATGATCCGCGAGCACCCGATCACCGGCATCGGAACGGGTAATTTCACCTACCTGTTCCCGCAGATGGATTCGCCGCTCATCGCCGACCGGCCCGATTTACTGATCTATCAGGGCAACTACACCAACGGGGCGCATAACGCGATTCTGCAAACCTGGGCCGAGTTGGGAATGATCGGTCTGTTCCTGTGGGGATGCCTGATCATCGCGGCTTTCCACACGTTGCTTAAAGGTATACACGAAGCCGATGAGCGATCGTATCTCTCTCGCGCGACGCTGACCGGCCTGCTCGTCGCGTGGCTGGCGCATGCGCAGGTGAACTTCGTTTTTCAACAACCGGTCGGCCTGTTGACGTTCTTCACGCTGATGGCCGCCATCGTGATCGAACACCGCACCCGCCCGCACGCGTCGCGGATGCCGTCGCTGCGTTGGGAAAGCGATTGGGTCGTCTTGCACGTGGATTGGCTGCGGATGAACCGGCCGACGGCGGTCGGTTTCGCCCTGCTCCTGCCCCAGCGGATTGGGGCCACTTTGGCGATGGCGTCGATGCTCGCCGCGCTGATTTGGGTTGGGCGCCTCTGGGGGCCCGTTCGGGCGCAACGCGAATATCGCAGGGCGAAGACCGCCGTTGCGGTCAACAGTCACCGGGCGGCGGAGGAGTGCTTCTTGCGGGCCTTGGAACTCGATCCCGACGCGCATGACGTGCGTAGCGCTTACACTGTCTGGCTCCTCGACCAAAACCGGCCCCAAGCGGCGCTCGAACATCTCGCGATCGTGAGAGAGAGGCTCAACAGCAATGAGTTGTGGCTACGCGAGGCCCGCGCGTTCGAGGCCCTCGGGCGGCCCGAAGAAGCCCGCGAGGCCCAGGCAACCTATACCGAACGAGTCTGGCGCGCCCGACAAGGGCTCAACCAACCCCAACCGAAATGAATGATAAACCATGTCCAATCAGTCGATCAGTCGACCGGGGATACTGTTAATGCATGTAGCCGGAGGCGATAAACGGAGTGGACTGGGCAATCATCGGGTGGATTCCTTTGCCTTGACCTTATCCCACAGCGCGTCCATTTCATTGAGGCTCATCTCCGTGAGCGGTTTGCCCGACTCGTCGGCGTCACGCTCGATGGCCGTGAAGCGCCGGATGAACTTCTCCGAGCTTTTTGAGAGGGCCTCCTCGGCGCGGATGTCAAGGAAACGCGAGAGGTTGACCAGCGAGAACAGCAGGTCGCCGAACTCGGTTTCGATCGCGGCCCGGGTGCGCTCGTCGGGTGCCGTTTTTGAGCCGTCCCGGGCCTTTTCCAGAAACTCCTCGACCTCTTCCCTCACCTTCAGCGCGACCTCCTCGGCGCGGTCCCAGTCGAAGCCGATGCGCGAGGCTTTTTCCTGGAGCCTAGCGGCGCGCTGGAGCGCCGGGAGCGCGCGCGGGACGCCCGAGAGGGCCGAGGGAGGCTCGCCGTCGCCCCGGCGTTTGCTCTTCTCGCGTTTCTCGTCTTTCTTGATCTGTTCCCAGTTGCGCAGCACGGTGCCGGAATCCTCGGCGTGGCCGTCGCCGAAGACGTGAGGGTGGCGGTCGATCAGCTTTTTGCAAATGCGTTCGTAGACCCGCTCGATGTCGAATGCGCCGCGTCGCTCGGCCAACTCGGAATGGAACACGACCTGGAGGGCGACGTCGCCAAGCTCTTCACACAGCTCATCGGCGTCGTCCCGATCGATCGCCTCGGCGACTTCGAAGGCCTCTTCGATCATGTATTGACGTAGCGTCTGGTGCGTCTGTTCGCGGTCCCAGGGGCAGCCGCCGGGGTCGAACAGCCTTTTCATGATCACCCGCAGACGCTGATAAGGGTCGCCAATCGCCTCGATCTGCTCGCGATCAAAATCCGCCTGGTCAGCGCGGCGGCCGTCGGTTGTTTGCGACATCCCCATCCTCATTCAATCGGAATATGCGCCGGGTGCCTGGCCGAATGGGTCAAGGATAGGACCACCAGAGCTGCCCTTGGACGGCGGTCTGTTCGTCGCACAGGTCGACACCATCGTTGTCCGCGCCCGGCGTGCCCTTGTGCCCAGCGTGATTGGATTGCCATTCCCCGCCAATCGGGATCGGCGAGAAGCCCTCAATCTCGTTGGGCATCAAGCCCGCCGGGTTCGTGAAATCGTCTTCGATCAGGACCCGCGCTGATCCGGGCGTGGAAGTCTCGCCGGGGATCGTACCGTCGAGCGTATAGGCGATCAGCGCGTTCGGCGAGGTGACGGTCAATTCGAGCGTGAAGGGATCACTGAATACCCCACCGGGATGGGAGAAACTCGGGATCTCGGCCACTTCGACGGCCCCCATGCTCTCCGAGGCGGGCGTCAGGGCGTGAAATGGCGGACAGGCCAACAGATAAAACCATGGCGGTAACGACCGAAGCCAAAACTTTAGTGTATGTGGATTCATGTTCGGGAAACGGCGGCGGTTCAGAAAGCCGAAAGACGATGGTATCAAAAACCAACCGGCCGAAACTTTTCTCCCGTGGGTGCTTAGCTGCTCGTGTCCATCACTCTCTCGGTGGTGTTACGCTGGTTCGCTCGCTGACGAGGGATCGTGATCATGAAGCGGGCGCCTTCGCCTTCGGTCGATTCAATCTCGAGCCGGCCGCCGTGTTGCGTGACCGTCTGGCAGACGAACAGAAAACCCAGGCCGTAATGTTCCTTGAATCCCTGGTCCTTGGTGCTGCGGACCCGTTCGGCGATGTTCTGTAATTCGCTCAGCGCATCGGCGCTGCCCTGGATCTGGCGCGAGATCTCGCGCAGGTTGTCGAGGATCGCCTCGGGGATGCCGGGCCCATTGTCGCGCACCACAAGGCACAACTCGTCGCTCCCGGGGTCAACGGCGGCCTTGAGTTCGATGATGCCTTTTCCCTTTTCATCCTGGTGCTTGGAGTTTCCAAAGAAAGCGTCGACGGCGTTAAGCGTCAGGTTCATCAGCAGGCGCTTGAGGGCGCCCCCCTGCGCGTTGACGGGCGGCAGATCCTCGGGCAGCATCAACTTGGCCTCGACCTTATCGGGAGAGATTTGATTGATCAGTTCGGCGACCTCGCGCAGCAACTGCCCGACGTCAAAATCAGTGAACCCCTGGCTGGGGTCCTTGCTGGCGGCGGCGAACTCGTTGGACAGGATATCCAGATAACGGATGTTGACCCCGTTGCGCGCCAGCATCCACTCCACTTCATCCATCTTGCCCTGTTCCAGACACATCGGCAGCATCCGACTGATCGACATGGGGACGAACAACAAGTTCTTGAAGCAATGGCCCACCATCGCCGAGAGGAAGCCGGCCGTGGCTTTGCGCGCGAGCTTGAGGCGCGCGTTCTGGTTCTCCAGGTCATAAAGGCGGGCGGCGACCAGGTGACTCATCAACGTGGCCAGCGACAGGTCGCGGCGCGTCAGGCTCGAACGTTCGGTTGGCGTGATGGGGGCGTCCACTTCAATGAACCCGTAGCAGCGCTCCTGATGAAACAGGGGACAACAGAGGATTATCTGGTCTTCACCAACATCCATCGAATCCAGACTCTCGATGGGCGAGATCATCGTCGCGATCGCCCGCATTTTGTTCTGCTCGATCATGTAGAGGAACCCCTTGCGTTCCCCCATGCAGCGGTCCATGAGCTGGCGCGATTTCATCAACGCGGATTCGACCTTGCCCGTCTCGGTCTGGTTGCTCTCGACGTGTTCAAGCTCGAACGAACCATCCTTGCGAACCAAGAACAGGGCGCGGCGGGCCGTGGGAAAGGCCTGTAGGCAGGTGCCCGCGGTCACGCGGGCGATGTCGCTGGAGGAGTCCAACACCGCAAGTTCGCGGGCCAGTTTAACGGTGCAGCGCAGGCCCTCGAAGTCATCGCCCAGGCTGGTTTCCACGTCGGTCGATTCATGGGTTTGCTCGGCCAGGATCGTCCGCTCGAACTTGTCGTCCTGCTCCTTTTCGACTTCGTCAATCGACTCGACCTCGATCACGTTCTGCACGCTGGCCAGGCATAACTTATCGCCCACCTCGATCTCCATCTCCGAATACTGGCCTTGCATGAGATACTTTTGGTCGTCGCGGATCAACACCGAGCCGTTGGTGCTGTCGTTGTCTTGAAAGACGTACTTGCCGTCTACCAGACAGATCTTGGCGTGGTAACTGGAGACGTTATCGGCGGTGACGACCAGGCTGTTGGATTGCGCCCGCCCCATCGAGAGGACGGGCTGACCCCATTCAAATGCCCGGGGGTCCTGGTTGGGTAGTTTGACTCTGAGGCGAATCATCGTTGCCGGCTACCGGGTGACAATGGATTTCGAGACCAAACGGTCTTGATGGTCGCGGATAATCATATCCCACGCCGAGCATCACTTCAAGGCGCAAGCACCCTTACGTCGGCCGGCGAGAGGTTAGTTCCAGGTGGTATTCCTGGAGAGATTTGACATTGAGACGACTGGACTTAAGAGCTTCGATGGCAAGCACCACGGCACGGGCGGCAGCCACGGTGGTGAACAACGGCAATTCCCCCTGGATGGCCAGCGTGCGAATCTGCTTCTCGTCGTGGCGGGCCTTGTCGCCGCTGAACGTGTTGATGATCATGGCCAGCTCATGGTTCATCACCAGGTCCATCACGTTGGGTCGGCCTTCGCTGATCTTCTCGGTGCGGCGCGTGGCCACCCCGTGTTCGCTCAGGTACCTCGACGTGCCGTGGGTCGTGACCAATTCAAAACCCAGTTGCGCGAACTTGCGGGCGATGGGCAGGAATTGGGGCTTGTCCCGGTCGCTGATGCTGACGAAGATCGAGCCCCCGCTCGGCAAGGCGCTGCCGGCCGCGATCTGGCTCTTGGCGAAGGCCATTGCGTAGTCGGGGTCGATGCCCATCACCTCGCCAGTCGACCGCATCTCGGGACCCAGCACCACCGTGCAACCGGGGAATTTATGAAAGGGCAGAACCGCCTCTTTGACCACGTAGAAATGGATCCGCGGCTCTGCGGTGAACCCCAGTTCCTCCAACGTCTTCCCCACCATGATCAGCGCGGCGAGCTGGGCGATCGGCTGGCCGACCGCCTTGCTGACGAAAGGCACGGTGCGCGAGGCGCGTGGATTGACCTCGAGGACGTACACCTCATCCTCCTGGACGGCGTACTGGACGTTCATCAGACCTTTGACCCCGAGGGCGAGGCCCAGTTCATGGGTGTAGCGGCGTATCTTCTCGATGACCGTATCCGAGAGCGTTCGCGGGGGGATAACGCAGGCCGAGTCGCCCGAGTGGATGCCCGCCTCCTCGATGTGCTCCATGATGGCGGCCAGGACCACCTGTTGCCCATCCCCCAAGGCGTCCACATCGACTTCGGTCGCCCCCATCAGAAACTTGTCGATGAGGATCGGGTGACCGTCGGCGGCCTCGATGGCGGCCTTGGCGTACTCGACGAGCTGCTGGTGGTCCCACACCGTCTGCATCCCGCGCCCGCCAAGCACGTACGAGGGCCGGACCATGACCGGGAAACCGATCCGCTCGGCGATGGCACGCACTTCATCGAGCGTCGACCCGGCCCCGTTTTCGGCCTGGGGGATGCCGAGCTTGGCCATAAGCCGTCCGAACCGGTCGCGATCCTCGGCCAGGTCGATCGAATCGGGCGAGGTCCCGACGATCGGCACGCCCTCGGCCTCGAGCTCGCGGGCCAGGTTGAGCGGCGTCTGGCCGCCCAATTGCACGATGACGCCGTCGGGCCGCTCGATCTCGCAAATCGCCAGCACGTCCTCAACGGTCAAAGGCTCGAAATAGAGCTTGTCGGAGGTATCGTAGTCGGTCGAGACGGTCTCGGGGTTGGAATTGATCATGATCGTCTCGAAGCCCTCGCGTTTGAGGGCGAAGACGGCCTGGACGCAGCAATAATCGAACTCGATCCCCTGACCGATACGGTTGGGCCCTCCGCCCAGGATGACGATCTTTTTGCGGTCGCTGCGCACCGATTCGTTGGCGCGCTCGTAAGTCGAGTAATAGTAAGGCGTGAAAGCCTCGAACTCGCCGGCGCAGGTATCGACCGACTTAAAGACCGGCCGCAGCTCATGCTCGCGCCGCCAGCGCCGGACATCCTGCTCGGTGATGCGCCGGCCGGGTTCAAGCCGGCTCGTCAGGATCCAGGCGATCTGGCGGTCCGAAAAGCCCGCCCGCTTGGCGCGGCGCAGGGTTTCCAGGGCTTGAGGCGGGAGCGGCACGTTGAAACCGGGCATTCTCACTAGGATTGAGGGGCGAACCGAACCAATAACCAACACGGACACCGCGACACTATCCCACAGCGACCGCCGAGCCGCAAGGAGGGTGGGGGAGATTGGCTAGATATCAAGACTGGGGCGCTGATTTCGCGGATTAGGCGGATTTACACGGATCAAGCCCGGCGTCATGAGGCCGGCCAGGGCGTCCACCCACACTTGGCCGCCACGTTAGATCAGTAAACCAATGGGCTTTTGGCAATATGTGTCATATGATACAGGCCAGGCTTGGGTATATGGTCTGCGGGGACTGCGGCTTCGCTCATCTCGAGTACTGCCATTGGAGTCCATCTAAAGGAATTCGGACCATTGTTAGAGGTAAAAGAAGACGCTCAGAAGGTCGAACGGGCCTTCCTGGTGGGCATCCAGGAGGAAGGAATGTCACGCGAGGAGGCCGAGGATCACCTCGAGGAACTGGCCAGCCTGGCCGACACGATGGGCGTGCCGATGGTGGGTCGGATGCTGGCGCGCCTCCCCTCGCCCTCGGCCCATTTCTATCTGGGTCGCGGCAAAGCCGAAGAGATCAAAATGGCGGCGCAGGCCGAAGAGGCCGACGTTCTGATCCTCGACGCCGATCTCTCGCCCTCGCAACAACGCAACTGGGAGGAGTTCAGCGGCATCGCCGTGATCGACCGCGAAGAGGTCATCCTGGACATCTTCGCCGGCCGCGCCCAGACGCGCGAGGCCCGGCTGCAAGTCGGTCTGGCGCGCATGCAGTATTCGCTGCCGCGCCTGAAGCGGGCCTGGACCCACCTCGAACGCCAACGCGGCGGGGCGGGGCTGCGCGGGGGGCCGGGCGAGCTGCAGCTCGAGGTCGATCGCCGGCGCGTCCTGGAGCGTATCGCCCGCCTGCGGCGCGAACTCAAAGAGGTCCGCAAACAGCGCCAAACCCAGCGCAAGAGTCGCCGTGGGCGACCGGTCCCCACCGCCGCCATCGTCGGCTACACTAACGCCGGCAAGAGTTCGCTGCTGCGCAAGCTGACCGGCGCCGAAGTGCTGATCGAGGACAAGCTGTTCGCCACGCTCGACACGACCACCCGCCGCCTGACGCTGCCCAACAATCAGCCCCTGCTCCTGATCGACACGGTCGGTTTCATCCGCAAACTGCCCCATCACCTGGTCGAAGCGTTCAAGGCCACGCTCGAGGAGGCGACGCTGGCCGATTTCCTGGTCCACGTCCTCGACGTCTCGCACCCGCGCCTCGAGGAACATTTCACGGTCACCGAAGCGGTCCTAAAGGAGCTGGGGGCGGAGGGCAAGAAGACCCTGATCGTGCTCAACAAAACCGACCTGCCCCACGACGCCTTTATCCTGGGGCGATTCAGGTCAAAGCACCCGCTGATATTCCCCGTTTCCACGCACACCGGAGAGGGGCTGGACGCATTGACCGACGCGTTCGCCGAGCATTTCATTTTGCCGATGAAGCGTTACCGTCTGCTGATCCCGCAAGACCGTTACGACCTCCTGAACCTAATTCACAACGAAGGGGACGTGCTCGGTGAGCATTACGAAGCCGAAGGGATCTGGCTTGAAGCCAACCTGCCCATCCGGTTCCACCATCGAGTCGAATCATTCATCACGTCCCAGATCCACAAAAGCGGCTATTCGTAATCCACCCATTCGGAGACGCGGTTGGCGCGGGGGTTGCTGATGGCGACGCGGATGTTTCTGCTAATCTCTTCGCGATAGGCGATGAATATCTGGCCCGTTTCCGGATGGATGGCGATGGAGGTCGCCCGCGGCCCCTCTCCTCCTTGTGAGCCAGTGGGATCCACGGTTGATTCGGTCCAAATCGACCCGTCGAATTGCCACAAGAGCACTCCAATCCCAGCGGCTTGTACGGCCATAGGCCGTTGCGTCAGTGGATCGATCACCAAAATGTTCCCGTAAACGTCTTGTTCAACCAGCCATTCCTGGCCATCAAATCGTCGCAATATGCTAGAAAGGGGAAGTAAAATCATCGGATGGTCGGTGGTGGGGTCGAATGCCAGGGAAGGGTCCCGTGAATTAATTCCAGGACCGGTGATTTCTTCGACCTCCCAGCCATTCGTCGTCTGCCGAGCAAAGAATAAGGCCTTAGCGATAATCGTATTGATGGTTTTGAACAGTAGGAATGCAGCTCGTAATTCCCCTGTTGACGCTTCTCTCACCATCGACATTCCCTCGCACCCTTCATCGGAAAGATCGTTTGGTCGGTCCACTGCGTGTTATTATAGGTGGATAATACGACGTTTTGATTATGTACATGGATCACTTGAAGTCGTCCGGATTTAGGATCAAAGAGCAACCGCCCACCCTCCTGAACGATTCCGGTTTGGGTTTGAATCAGATCTTTTTGCAATGGCGAACCGACCCGGGAGATTTCCCAAGAAGTCCCGTCAAAGGCCGCGTAGCTGAGGTAGTCGTGAAGAAATCTATAAACAATGCAGGGGTGTCCCGTAACGGGATTAAGTTCCAGATCAGCCTCTGTCATGTCAGCAAAGGCGTGAACGACGGTTTCGATTTCCCAGCCGGTGCTTCCAACACGCGCCAAGCGGAGTCCGGCTGTCGTGGTCGTACTCAGGTCATTATAGGCGACGAGGGGAAGTCCCGTGGCTAGATCGAGTGCAATGCTCAGCGGTCGGTTGCCCGCCAGCAGGGGCTTTCCCACGTCTTCCTGCACGACCTGAATTTCCCAATCCAACGCCCCACAAGGGACCGCCGCCACGCATAAACTAAACAATATCAACGGCCTAGATGCCACGGTCGACTTCCTCCATCATCAAAAGGATGTCAATCCCCCCTTTCGTGCGAATCTTTTTTTAGGAATACCATCAACATCGACAGGCGGCCGGGTTCTTCGATGTCGCCAAGCGGTGAGGAGTCAGGCCTTCCACGCGCTGAGGGCCAAGAGGAGCCAGCCAGCGAGAAAAGCCACCCCCCCAATCGGCGTGATCGCCCCCAACCAGCGCACGCCCGTCAAGGCGAGCAAATAGAGACTGCCGGAAAAGATCAGGATGCCGGCAACGAAAAACCATCCTGCGATCGTCGCAAGTCGGGGATTGGATGCGGTCGGGCAGAGCCAGGCGACGGCCAGCAGGGCCAGGGCATGATACATCTGGTACCGGGCGCCGACTTCGAAGACGTCAAGCATCTCGAGCGTCAGCCTTTGCTTCAGACCGTGAGCTCCGAAAGCACCGGCGGCCACGGCGAGGAAGGCGAAGCATGATGCGATCAAGATGAATAGGCGCGTCGTGGTCATCGGTGATCCGAACCCTATGATTGGTCCAAACGGGGGAAAAGCGGTTGCCCTTTGGTCACGCGGAGGCCATCGGCAAGGAAGCCCCAGCGTTTGTGGTCGGGCCAATCCACGTCCAGGTGGCCGCGCTCCAGGCCCAGGCGGCACCAGATTTCGGCGGCGGTCAGGGGCATGAAGGGGTAGATCAGGGTGGCGAGCATCCGTAGGCCCTCGGCGAGGAGGTAGAGGACCGTGTCGAGCTGGTCGCGGGCGGCGGGATCTTTGGCCAGGGCCCAGGGTTTTTTTTCGTTGATGTAGCGGTCAAGGGCGGTCTGGCCTTCCCAGACGCGGGCCAGCGCGGTGGCGAACTCGAAGGCGGGCATGGCCCGTTCGTAGTCGGCGAAAATCTCCTCGAACTTCCGGCGAATCGCCAGCTCGTCGGCCTCGTCGCAGGGCGCGGTCTTGATCGTCCCGCCGGCGTTTTTTTCGATCATCGTCAGCGAACGGCTCAGGAGGTTGCCGATCCCGTTGGCCAGGTCGGCGTTGTAGCGTTCGCGCAGGTTGTCCTCGACGAACTCGCCGTCGCCGCCGTAGTTGGCCTCGCGCAGCAGGTAATAGCGCAAGGTCTCGGCGCCGTAGTCGTTGATCAGGTCGAACGGGTCGATGACGTTGCCGCGGCTCTTGCTCATTTTCTCCTTGTTGACCAGGACGAAGCCGTGGCCGAAGACCTGGCGGGGCAACTCCAGCCCCGCGGCGATGAGCATCGCGGGCCAGATGATCGTGTGGAACTTGAGGATGTCCTTGCCGACGACGTGGCAATCGGGCGGCCACCAGCGTTTCCAGTCCTCGGAGGCGCCGTAGCCGATCCCCGACAGGTAGTTGGTCAGCGCGTCGAACCAGACGTAGATGATGTTGCCGTGGTCGCCGGGGACGTCGATGCCCCAGTGGATCGTAGAGCGCGAGACGCACAGATCCTCGAGGCCCGGCTTGATGAACGAACCCATCATCTCGCGCGCGCGGAAATTGGGCGCGCAGAAGTCGGGATGCTCCGCGAAGAGACGTTCGATCTGCTGCTGGAATTCAGAGAGCTTGAAAAAGTAGGCCTCCTCCTTCATCCGGCGGATATAGGGATCGTCGGTTGTGATCCCCCGGTCCTTCATCTCGAGTTCGGTGATGTAAGACTCCTCGCGCGTGTTGTACCAGCCTTCGTAATGGCCCCGATAGAGGTAGCCGGCGTCGGCCACGGTTCGCCACAGGGTGTGCACCGCGGCCTTGTGTCGCGCCTGGGTGGTGCGGATGAAATCGTTGTTGCTGATCTCGAGCTTCTGGTAGAGGTCGCGGAAAACGCCGGAAAGTTCATCGACGAGCGCCTCGGGTGAAACGTCCCGTTCCACGGCCTGGTTCTGGATTTTCTGGCCGTGCTCGTCGGTGCCGGTCAGGAAGAACACGTCATGCCCGAGGAGCCGCCGGAACCGGGCCTGCACGTCGGTCCCCACGATCTCGAACACGTGACCGAGGTGCGGCCGGGCGTTCGGATAGGAAATCGCCGTCGTGATGAAGAATTTGCCCTGGCTACCCATGATGCGGGTCGATCGTTTCGGTCGATGAACTTTCCCCCATATAGGCCGGGGGAATCATTGAGAGGCTAACGGAACGGTCTTCAGAATTGAAGAAAAACATTAATCTGGGATATCGCGGCCTCTCCCCTCGCCTGGAGCAAACTTGCAAATAAGGGGGCAGGGGATTAGGGTATGATTCCGGTTCGTAAAAAGGACATCCGGGTTTCTTCACTGAAAGGTTTGGCATGAGCCTGAACGCTCATCAACGCTCCCTGGTTATTTGCCGGCCATTTGTCCCTGATTCGTCAAGCGACCAATCCGGGCAGTGCTTCTGTTTCGCGGCGCGGAATGATATCGATGAGTTTTCGATACGCTACATGACCGACATCCATGGAGAGGTTCAAGCCGAAAGGGCGCTGAGGCCGGTGTTCAAACGGCTGGATCCCCTGTTGATGCGTCGGATTGAACTGATTGACAATCTGGTTTCACCGGCCGCCGACCCGCCCGTCCGGCCGCGCGTGCTGCTGTTCGCGGCCAATGATACGCACGCGCATTTCCTGACGCCCGTCGCCGAGGCCCTGGGTGACGGGCTATTCGCGGTTCCTAACCCCAAGACGTTCGATGAAAACGCCGCCGGGGCACTTAGGGCCGAAGGCTTTGATACCGTTGAGATCGATGCCGATCTCGAGCTGAACGGAAGAGTCGACGCATTCGACCCGCACCTGGTTCTCTGCGGCAACGACTGGTCGGCGGAGTTTCGGGCGCTGCGACGTTATTGTCGGCGGCGCGCAATTCCGACGGTGGCCTTGCAAGAGGGGCCTCAAGACTGGGACGCGAAATGGGGCGGGACCAATCCTCGCAAGTATCAGAACGCCGATGTCTTGTTCGCAATGGGTCCCGTGACCTTCAAGTCCATTCAACCGAAGTACTTCTCGATCACGGGCAATCCGAAGGTTGACCGGTTGGAGGCGCGGCCGTTACCCGCTCGCCCCCGCGTACTGATCAACTGCAACTTCACCTACGGTCAATACGAGGAGGCCCGCGCCGGATGGATGCGCGACGCGCTTGGGGCGTGCCGCGAGCTTGGCTTGGATTGCGTGATCTCCAAACACCCGCGCGACCCCACCCTCTGGGAGGAGGCCCCGATGATCCATTCCAACGCCTATCGGGTGCGAGATCAACTGAGCGATTGCAGCATCGTCGTCAGCCGGTTCAGCAGCATCATCCATGAGGCGCTGGCGCTGAGCCGGCCGGCGATTTATTACAACCCGCACGGCGAACCGATGACGACCTTCAACGACGAACGAAACCCGGCGGTGCGCAAAGCCCGAAACCGCTCGCAATTGAGAAAAGCGCTGAGAGAACACGGGCACCACATGGCATTCGACGCGGCAGCCGCGCTTGAGTACCTGCGGACCCATTGCGGCCCGATGCGTGGCAAGAGCGCCCGGACGATCGCCGTCGTGATCCGGGAGATGGTCGCGCATCGCATGGCCCCCTCAACTTCGCGCTATACGCATTCCTCCGTTTTGCACTAGGATTCACGTCGGCATGAAACCGATTGTGATTGTCGAGAACGTCTCGAAGATTTACGCCAAACACCCCGACGCGCATCTGGGTTACGGGGTCCGCGACCTGTTGGGCGAGGTGTTTGGCCGTCGCGAGCGATCGTTGCGCGAGGATGAATTCTTCGCCGTTCACGACGTTTCCTTCGCGCTCGGTCGCGGGGATACGCTGGCCTTGATCGGGCGCAACGGGTCGGGCAAAACCACGCTGCTGCGGATGATGGCCGAGCTGATCAAACCGGATGCGGGCCGGATCATGATGGATGGCCGGGTTCAGGCACTCGTGGCGCTGGGCGCCGGCTTCAATGCCAAACTCAGCGGCCGCGAAAACGTGATCAACGCGGCGGCGTTGATGGGTCTGGGCCGTAGCGAAGCACTTGGCGTCCTCGACGAGATTATCGACTTTTCGGAACTGGAAGAGTTCATCGACAGCCCGGTCGAAACCTACAGTTCGGGGATGTACGCGAGATTGGGCTTTTCGGTTTCGATTTATCTCAGACCCGAAATTATGCTCATCGACGAAATCCTCACCGTCGGCGACCATGCCTTTCAGAACAAGTGCTTCGTGCGCATGCACGAACTCAAAAAGCAGGGCGCGACGATCGTCCTGGTGACCCATAGCCACACGCAAGCGGGCCAACTCTGCGACCAGGCCTTGTGGCTGCAACGCGGCAAGGCTATGCGCAATGGCCCGTCGAAAGAGGTTATCAAGGACTACCTGGCCTTCTTAAACGACGAAGAAGCAGCGCGCGTCGGCGAGCTGAACCGAATGAAACAGGAAAGGGCCGAGCCCACGTCCGTCCGGCTCAATAGCGGCCTCTACGGCGCGATCTACGATGACCTGGACAACCTGGAGGACGTTCAGGTGGATTTTCTTGTTGCCGGCGGCGTGGTTAATTCGGTGGCCATGCATGATCGGCTGTTGATCCGCTATCGGTTTGATTTAAACCGACATTTCCCATTTTGCTAACCAAACCGTTCGATCCTCCAAATCTTTGAGTGGATCAGCCCACCGTGCCTGGCCAAAGGCAAGGGATTTGAGCATGGATTCTGGCCGAAGAAGCTCTTTTGAGTTCTCACGGCCGGAAATTTCAACATTCACCCCCTTGGATCACCTCCTTCTCTGACGGCAAGACATGACTCACCCTGTGATTTTGCGACTCCCGAGTTTTTCAGCGTGCCATCCATCCTACCCAGTCCCGGGCAACAGTCGTAACTGGGCGATCTTGTCCAG
>CAUZJO010000024.1:0-37897 GCA_963580245.1 Candidatus Sumerlaeia bacterium
CAGGTGCATGTGGACCGGCCGCGACGGGGCAAGCTGGCCGCGCGGCTGTGGCGCTGGATGAAACGACGAGCGGCGATCGAACCGGGCATCGGGCATCTCAAACAAGAACACCGCATGAATCGCTGCCAGCTGTGGGACGCCGAGGGCGACGCGTTCAATGCAATCGCAAGCGCGGCGGGGATGAATTTCAGGAAACTGCTGGCCCACGCGGCTGTTTTTCATTATCTTTTGCTGCGTCTGGCGCAAATCACGAGTCGAAAACGGATGCCTCTGGTTCACCCGAGTTCAGCTCTGATCGGCTGGGCTGCTTGAGCAGGGCTTTTTCAGGATCGACTAACTATACTGTGTCGAGGCAATGAGCCCCACGTCGCTGAAACTAGTCGTGGCGCTGGCGCCGGCAGGGACGCCGTCGCGGAAAACTTGATATTGGGCGACGGCAACGTTGTCGACCGATGGCGACCAATTCAGATCGATCTGTGTCTCCGAGATCGGGGTGGCGATCAATCCGGTTGGCACGGTCGGTGCTTCTTGATCGGCGGACTGGCTCCATATAATGTTGTCCACGGGAAATGCGCCGTCGCCGGCCGGCGAGTCCCCCACTGAGGTGATGGTTATGGACGCCAGTTCCGACGTGGAGAATGGGGGTGACGTGAAGAATGTCTCGAAATCGTCCGCGGGTCCCGCCGCATCGATGATGCCGTTCAGGAAAAAGGGTTTTTCAACGGTTCCGGGGCCCACGGCGAGCGTTCCGGTAAGGGTAAGTGACGTGGCGGGCGGAAAACTTCCGTTTGACGCAATGCCCTCTGCCAAATCGATTTGGTGGAGAAGGAAGGCCTGACCCCCCGGGCGACTGAGAGTGAGCGGCCCGCCGGCTGGGCTTCCATCGGAACCGAGCATGACCACGGTCTGATCGCCGCTATCGGCGCATCCACCCGAGCAGATCCCAGGATCCAAGATCACATAAATGGTCCCGGCGCTCTGGAAGTCGAATCCGCCCGAGCTCATGCTCGAACCCGCATCCAGAAACCCCGCGCCCCCCAGAGCGACATCTTCAAAATTAACGATCAGGGGCTGAGCCGCGGAGGGCATGCCCAACAACAATAGCGCGGCCATGAAAACAGGGGCCAGTCTAGTGGATAGATCATGGTCTGCCGCTCGTCGGGGCAGTCGCCCCCCATTCAAGCCGTCAATATTGAGGAAAGTCATGAACGCAATTCGAATGTGAGCGATTCGATCCGACATCTTGGTAAACGTATTGCACATCATTAAGTATTGGAAACCTTTAAAAATCTTTACTGGCAGCATAAAGGATACATATGGATACAGTATGATACACATCCTGCCGGGCATCCTTTCCCGGCAGGATGGCGTAGTCCTACACCCGCGGATGGCCGACTTTTTCGCCCATATCGTCCAGTGCCGGTCCGCAACCCCTGTCCCCATATGGACAGACCCCTAGGGGCTGGCGAGGCCAACAGCTTATCGTACGCTTTTGACGGCCGTGCTTGACCGGGTACGACTAACGCACCGATCTTGCCGGACGTTAGGAAGGAAGGATATTACCCGAGGCAAATAATATCGGTAATCGGCGCATGGCGCAAGCTTTTTTTGGTTGGATTGCCGATTTTTTTCTATCTTGCCCAAAACCGGCATTTCGTGGCTTGCGTGTCCCGACCGACAGCGGGCTTTCAGCCCCCCGTTTTTCGGTTTCTGGAGTAGAGTTGGTCTTAAAGATAACAGCGAGAGCAGGATTCCGTTGTGGGTAAACCGGGGGATCAAATAACAGGTTCGAATTGATGTATGACCATTTGCGGAGACGGTCCGAGTGATACCCACCTGTTTAAAGACCACTCCGATCGTGTAAGGTTTACCCGAACTGTGGTGCGACACCGCCGCCTGAGACCGCGAAGAGGTTTTATAGATAAATCGATCCGTCGATCGAACGGATTAACGGGCTCCGCGAGGCTGAATCATACTCGGTGGGTTTTGGTGCGACTCCCGGTACTCCTGTCCTCCCGCCCCACATGGGACTCCGTCAAGCCCTGGACCCTAAACCCTCCGCCCTACCGTGCGTACCCCATCGAAAACGCATACAGTGGATGGTCGAACAGGCGATCGAGGAAGCCGCGCAGGAGCGGGTATTTGGCGAATAGGTTGTCGAGCGTGGAGTGATAGACGTAGAACTTCTCAACGTTGCGCAGTCCCTCGGTCAGGTGTTCGAGCTCGATCTGGTCGGCTCCGGCGTTATCGGCGAAGACGGCGCTGTACCAGTGGATCAAGCCCCAATGCAACAGCAACAGGTGGTGGCCGAACTGGATCGTATCGGCGAGGAGCAGGTCCTTGCGAAAGAGCCGGTGGCGAAAATAGCGGGTCAGGAGTTCATCGAGCGCCTCACGCCCCGGATCAAAACCGATTTGGCCGATCCGGCGGTAGGGGGTCGAGTGTTTGAGTTTGGGCAGCTCGATCCCTCCGCGTCCGGCCGCCGCGGCGATGTATGTGGCGATCACCATCACGTACGACCGCAGCCGCCCCCGCCGCTCGCCGTAGGTATTGCGCAGGGCATGGGCAAAGCCCAGGATCATCCGGCGCAGCAGGGGCGACGGACCGCGCTTGGCCGCCAGTGCCCGTACCAGCGGCCAGGGCCCGGACTCATCCCCCCGCATTCGCCGGCGGAAGACCGCCAGCGGCTCTTCGTTGGCCTCGGGTCCCTCCAGCTCGGCGTCCGCCTCGCGCCGGGCCTCGCGCAGGAACTTGACGAGCAGTTGTAGGTAGACCGACTGAGAAACCAGACGTTGCCCAAGCGGCCCCAAGGCTGGGTCTAGCAGCGCGGTCAGATCCTCCTCGATCGCCTCGTACTGCTCCCAATCGGTCGGGATGAACCCCGTCAGGCCGGGTGGGCCCTCGATCCGGCGGCGGCTTAACGTGAAGGCTTGCAGCTCCTCGAGTTGCTGCCGCTGAGTGCTGATCGCCGGCCCCAGGCTGCCCAGGACGGCCGTGCAGGCGAACGACACCCCGACCGTGTCCCCGCGCGGCGTTTCGATGAAACGGTAGGGAAAGCTGCGACAGATGTTCGGTTTTGACTCGGGGCCGAAGGCGGCGTGCAGCGAACAAAGCCCCTTGTCCGTCAGCATCGTGCACGTCTCCTCGCGCATCCGCATGACCAGTTGGCCGGGGGTCCAGGGGCTTTCGACGATCGGTTCGCCGGGGTCGCCCGCCGCCCGCAACTCCTCTTTGGGTCGCGCCCGGATCTCCGCCGCCTTCTCCTCGGTGACCGGAATCTCCCAGAACTCCCCGCACGACCGCCCGCAGCGGATACATTCGTAGTGGAGGTCGGGGGATATGTTGAGAGACGCCATCTTTAGGAACATAGCACAGGTGGAGGGGGGAGGGGCAGGGTTCAGGGTCCAGTCGCCGTCGCCATAGCGGTTTTGGCGCGTCGGCGACTAAACCCTGAACCCTATCTTCATTCCCCTTGCCCTTCCTTCGTCCCGCAGGCATCCTTGAGCAGAGTTTGGGATAAAGGATTTGCGTCCCTGAATGAGACTTGAAGCCGAGTGGCGTGGCGTTTTGGAAAAGGCCCGATTGGGGGATCTTGAATCCGCGCGGGCGGTCCATGAGGGGAGCACGGACGGTGGGCTCGGCGATTACTTTTACGGGCGCGCGCTGGCCGAGGCGGGGCTGGAGTTGGACGAGGCGGCTGCTTGCCTGCGCCGCGCCGCCGAGGACGACCCCCGCAACCCACTGATTGGACAGTCGCTGGCATTGGCCCTGGCGCGGATGGAAGGGCCCGAGGCCGCCGCCGAAGCCGATCGTCTGTGGTGCCGCCACGGACTGCCTTATGAACCGGACCTCTTGGGACAGGCCGCATTGACGCTTGAGGCCCTCTGCCGCCCCTGGCCGCCGCAAAACGAGGCGGCCGAGGTTCCCTGGCCCGCCTGCCTTCCTCGACCCGAAGAAACACCGTCCGCATCGCCGCCCCCGGCGGGAGCCGAGGATGGGGGGACTGGTGACGCGGAGTCGTCCCCCGAGTCATCGCGAACAGCTCCTTTGGAGCCACCCGCTTCGGTCCATCCCAACCCGCCGCAAGGTGACAAAATGTCCACCCCCGCTGGGACAAAATCGCCGGGTTTCTTTCGCCGGCGTGAACTGACCCGGGCCGTGGGTCTCATGGAGGATTGGCTGATCGCGAACCAGCCCCTCAAGGTTTTGCAGCACGCCACCGTCGTTTTGAGTCCGGGTGTGGAGAACGCGGAGGTCCATCTCGTGGCCGGCCTGGCCGCCGAGGAGGTGGGCGATCCGCCGCGCGCCCGCGCCCACCTTGTCCGTTGCGAACAGCTCGATCCGACTTTGCTGATGGCCCGCTGCTGGCTGGGCCGGGTCTACTGGCGGTCGGGTTGGTTCGAGCTGGCGCGGGCCCTGTGGCGCAGTCTACCGGTCGAAGGGCCCTTCGACAACGGGCGCCATTACCACCTCGCCCTGGCCCACGACGCATTGGGCGACCGCGCGGCCGCGCTGGAGTCGATGCGCGTAGCCATGCGCGATTTCTATTACGACACCTACCATTTCTTTATCCAGCGGGCCCTCAAGCACTGGCGTGCGCACCAGGGCCTCGGCGGAGCCGAGGGGCGTGCGTAGTGGCCAGGGCGCCTTGCGGTTTGCGTTCTCGGCCTCCAGCGCGAGGCCTCTCCAGACGATTATGGGGTTGCCGAGGTTGGTCTGAAATATGCTTTAATGAAAGGTCATGGAAGCGAATTCTGGCCGGTGGGGACATTATGGATAAAGGTTTTCTTGAAACGCGCAACGGGGGTTTGGCGGGACGCATTGTCGGCTGGTTGTGTTTGTTGGCCTGTTCGTTGGGCCTAGCGCGGCCCAGCCTGGCCGATTCGCCCCGGCAACTGACGGGCCAGGGCAACCAGCTCTTTGAACAGGAGCGCTTCCAGGAAGCGATCGACGTTTACCGTCAGGCGCTGGGGAAAGCCCCCACCTCGCCGCTCATCCAATACAATCTGGGGACGGCGCTTGCGTTTAGCGGTGATCACGGGGAGGCGCAACAGGTCTTGGGCCAGGCCGCCGACACGCCGGCGGCCTGGGTGCAGCGAGATTCGTATTATAACCTGGGCGTTTCGCTGGCCGATTCGGTGGGTCCGCCCGCCGGTGGGGCTTCCCAAATAGCGAAACTTAAAGCAGCCATGGACGCAGGAGGTGTCCCTCAGCCGGCCCTGCCGGGATCGCTCCAGCCTGGCTCCTCCTTCCCGATGCAAGCCGATCCCCAAATGCAACTGATGCAGCTCAATCAGGCCCTGGACGCTTTCCGGAAAGTCATCCTGCTCGATCCCTCCGACGATGAAGCGCGGTTCAATTACGAAGTCACCCTTGACCGGGTCGAGGGGCTGCGACAGCAGGATGAAGAACAGCAAAATCAGCAGCAATCGCAGAACGAAGAAGACAAGGACGAGCAGTCGGAAGATCAGCAAAAAGAGCAATCCTCGGATCAGTCTGATCAACAGGACGATCCGGGCGAGGATCAGAAGCAGAACCAACAGGAAGACCAAGAAGACAGCGACGAGGGGCAGCAGGAACAGCAAGAGCAACAAGAGCAGCAGGAGGAGCCCGATGAGGGGCAGGCCGGCCAGCAGCAGCAGGGCGAGGAGCCGCCGCCGACGCCCGAACAGATGGATGCGATGCGCCTGCTGAACTTGCTCGAGGCCGAGAACCCCGAGCAGTTCAAGCGACTGCTTCAATACCGCATGAAGCTGCGCCGGCCCAAAGAAAAAGACTGGTAATCCGGACGATGCTCCCCCTTTTTGGACCCAATCCCGTGGCTTCGGACTCCCCGCCCGGCGCTGACATGCGCCTGCGGAGGCCAATCAACCGAGGCGGGCCCGCGTCTTCATTGGGTCATTCGCGCGTGACGTCCCGTTGCGGGGTGGCGGCGTGGTTGGTCGTCCTCCTGATGATCCTGAGCCCGTGCGCCGAGGCCCAGAGGGGCCTGCGTTTCGAGTCAAGCGTCAATAAGACCGAAGTCGACGTGGGAGAACTGATACAATTCCACCTCATGCTGCAACAAGACAGTCGGCAGAGGACCGAAAACCCGACGGCGCCGAATTGGGGGGGGCTCATCGTCCGACAGGGTCCCCGCCTGAGTAATCGGAGAAGCAACATCAACGGTCGGGTCTCCATTGTTGTTACATGGGATTGGCTGCTGGAGGCTCCCGATGAGGGAGTCTATACGATCGGACCGGCACGCCTGGAGGTCGGCGGGCGGTTGGTCCCAACCGATCCGATCAAAATCACCGTCAAAAGGCGCGTCTCCCAGGCCCTTCCGGCCGAACTTCGAGGGGAGCCGATCAGCCCGGCCCGCTCGGTCAATGGTAACAGCGAGATCGATCGCCAGCTCGACGGCCGCCTCTTTCTGCGCCCCACGGTATCCAACACGAGCCCATACGTCGGCGAACCAGTCATCGTGCATTACACCTTGTACCGAGATGGACCCAACCTGTATAATTGCGGGGGCCAGTTGCCGGAAGAGTTCACCGGCGTCCTCCATGAAGAACTGTTTAACAACTCCCAGTTTTCCGACGACCCCAAGACGATCGGGGCGCGGCAATACCGCACTTCTCCGCTTTATGGGATGGCCCTGATCCCGACAAAACCGGGTAAGATTTCGGTCCAGGGCTTCTCGCTCACGGGTCAGCTCCGGGTGCGCAATTCGCGGTCGCGTCGCGATATCTTCGATCAGTTGATGGGTGGGCAGGGTTATGAGCAGGTCATCCTTCCCACGTATCCCATCGAGCTGGACGTCAAGCCCCTGCCCGCGGCCGGCCGGCCCACGGATTTTTCGGGCACGGTCGGCGATTTCAAGCTCACCCACAAGGCCTACCCCACCACGGCGACCACCGATGACCTCATCACTTTCACGCTGACCCTGAGCGGCGCCGGCGCGGTCGAGCTGGCCCATCCGCCCCAATTGGCCGAGGGGGATTTTGAAATGGTCGGGATGACGCCCGCGGTCCAGAAACAAAGGACTTCGGCGGCCATTATGGGTCAGAAGAGTTTTGAATACGTCCTGCGTCCCAAGAGCAGCGGGCTGCTGCGCACCCCCGCGGTCAGCCACAGCATCTTCGACCCCTATCGCCACCAGTACCGCGCGCTCAAAATCGGGCCGATGCAAATTGATATCAAACCCGGAGCGCCCGTGCCGTTGAATCTAAGTATGGATTCGGTTTTGGACGGGCTCGAAGCGGACGCCGAGCAGGGACCACGCCGGCTGCACTTCATCAAGACCCTGACGACGCTTCAGCCGAACCGCCCGGTCCCGGTCCTCGAATCACCCCTGTTCTGGCTGGGGCAGGGGGTCGCGCTGATGCTCCTTGGCCTGACCTGGTTCATCGATCGCCGCCGAGCGGCGTTGGATCCGGCGCGCGTGCGCCGTCAGGGTGCACGGCGTGTCTTCGAAAAGAAGGTTCACGCGCTGCGGCAACGCCTTGGACAACACGGCAACCCCGACGAGGTGGCCGCCGGAATCGAACAGGCCGCGCGCGGGTTCATCGCCGACCACTTTAATCTTTCGCCCGATGGCCTGACACGTCACGAAATCGAAGACCTGCTGCGCAACAAGGCCATGACCACCGAAAAAATCCAGACATTGTGCGACCACCTTGACCAGTGCGCGGCCCTGCGTTATTCGCCCGCCACCGCCGCCGCCGGCGAAGGCGATCTGCGGCAATGGGTCGACGAGATTGAGCCGCTACTCAAGGAAGGACTCAGGGCATGAAAGGGGCCGCATGCGCAATTTTTGTGGTGTTGATCGCCACGATCAGCTTCGAGACATCCGCCGCCGAGACCGCGCCCCAATCCGAGTCCGAGTTGCGGCAACTGATCGACGCCGCGGCGACGGCCTATACCAACAGCCAATACAACGAGGCCATCCGCCAATACGAGAAGCTTGTCGAACGGGCCCCCCACGATCCGGCGTTGCTCTATAACCTCGGCACCGCCTACGCTCAAGCCGGCCGGCGGGGTCTGGCCATCTGGCGTTATTTGCAGACGTTGCGTATGACACCCCGTGACGGCGACCTGCGCGATAACCTCAGGCTCATCGCCCCGTCGACGCTTTATGGTGATCTAGACCCGACCCCCATTCCGCCCGTCAACTGGACCTACCGCCTGCTGACGGCCAACGAATGGGCCAAGACGGCCATGACGACCACCATCATCACACTTTTGTTGGCGGCGATGGCCTGTTGGCGACGGCGCGGGACGCGCTTGCGTCGCCTGTTGCGCCAACTCGCCTGGTCGTTCGGCGTGCTGGCGCTCGTCAGTTATCCGTTTGCCTTGACGCATTATTACTACGAGGAGTTGTCGTGGCAAGGCGTCGTCATCGCGCGGAATACCGAAGCGAGAACGGGACCGAGCGAGAACCAGCTCAGCAACTTCAGCCTGCCCGAGGGGCGCGTTGTTCACATACTCGAAAACATCAAACCCGGCTGGCTGAAGGTCTCCTTCGCGGGGGGGAAAGTCGGTTTCGTCCAGCGCGACCGCGTGCGGTTCCTGTGATCCGTCGAAAGCTGTCCCCCTCCCGGACGGTTAAATGAATAGGCGCATCGACCAGTTGGAAACGCAAAGAAGCTCAGATCAATTGAAGCGAATGGGCCGCCTCCGCGTCCTATTGTTATTGTTTTCCCTCCCTCCATGGCTCGCGTCCATCGGCTTGGCCGAGACCGGCCCCGCCGATGAGTCTCGCTTGCTCGACTGGGCCGGCCTGCGCAATCCCGTGCTCACTTACGACGATTGGTCGATCAAGGATTTCTCGGTCGAGTATCTGGACGGCGTCTTTTATCTGTTCTTCTCGGCCTTTTACGAAGACAGGGGCCAGGTGCGTAGTCATGTCGTCGAGGTCTCGACCAAGGATTTCAAAAAGTATTCCGACCCGATTCTGAGTACCGACGGACGAGAGGATGAGTGGGCAGGGATGTGTTCGCCCAGTTTATGCAAGGTTGGCGAGACCTATATCCTGACGTTTAACTCCTGGGGCGACCGCGAGGGACGACACAACCAGTTGTTCTTCATGACGTCCGAGGACCTGGTCCAATGGAGTCACCCCCGCCCGCTCGCCGCCAACCTGACCAAAGGCAATCGGGCCATCGATCCCGCCGTGGCCTACCATAACGACCGCTTTTACCTGATGTGGAAAGAGCGCCAATCCCCACGCATTGCCGTCGGCGAGAGCATGGACGGCGACTTCCAATTCATCCGCCACGGCTATTCCAGATTCCGGCTGCGCGACGGCGAGCAGAACCGGCGGTACGAAAACTATCAATTCATCAAGATTGACGGCCGCTGGCGTCTGCTCGTCACGTTCAAGCACGATCGACACCTTCCTTACCTATTCGACATGAGAGGCGACGGTTCGGAACAGGCGCATTTCTTGGCCTGGACGAACGGGCGACCCATGCGGCCGGCCCGCGAGTCATTCAATACCCTGGCCCAGGCCAATGCATCATTCGTCAGCGATTGGCGCCAGTTGGACGGTCACTTCTACCTCCTCTACGCCGGTTGCACGACCGAATCGATGGATTCCCCCGCCGGGCGCGGTTGGAACCGGCTGGGTCTATCGCGTTCGCGTGACCTGGAAACTTGGCACCCCGCCGGCCAATTCAACTCCGAATCAGCGATTGAATAAAACTGATTCTGCAGGGACGTCCACTGCTATCGCTCACAGGGAACCTCTAAGTTTGCAGTCGTCCCTACGGGACTCGAATTCATTATCGGTTTGATTTCCCGCCACTTGCGTGGCGGGCTGAAAGCAATCGTCCCTGCCGGGACTGAATTTTTAGAGGCACCCTACAGAATAAATCGCTCATGGGATGCGAACCGCTCGATCTGGATCATCGGTGCTTCATCCGAGCGGTATTTGACGTGGTTTTCGAGCGGATAATCGGTCGCCGGCTCGATGTCGATGAGCGTGTTGCCCTTGAGCGTTACCTTGCGGTCGATGCCCCCGATGTTGGCCGTCAGGACGCGCGTTTTCATCGGGAAGGTGACCAGGATCACGTCTCCCGCCTTGACCGCGCCGGCGTTCAGATATCCGCCATCCAGGCTGCTTGGGCACGCGTCGCCATTGACGGCGCAGGCCGCGCTCCCCCGATCGGTCCATTCGGGAATCCGCCGATGGGTGCATCCTTATCGGGGCCGGGTTCCGTCGGTCCCGCGCTGATCACTTCGCGGCGGCGTCGTACCACGCGTCGAGCAAATCGTTGGCGGCCCACGGGTCGATGCCGTATCCGGTCGCGCCGATCTCCTCGGCGTAGACTTTACTGACCGGCGCGCCGCCGATCATGGTCTTCATGTCGGGGTGCTTCTCTTTGAGTGCCTTGCAGATGCCCCTCATTGAAAGCATCGTCGTGGTCAGCAGCGCCGACATCCCGACAACGGCGTCCGGGTGTTCGTCGGCGGCCGCGATGAACTTGGGCGCGGTCGTGTCCACGCCCAAATCAACGATTTTCCAACCGTTGCCCTCGACCATCATGCACACCAGGTTCTTGCCGATATCGTGCAGGTCGCCCTCGACCGTGCCCGCGATGAAGGTGCCCTTGGGCTCGATGCCCGCCTTCTTCAAGACGTCTTCGAGCAGCGCCATCGCCTTTTTCATCGCCCCCGCGGAGATCAGCATGTCGGGGACATAGGCTTCTCCGTCCTGGAACCGCTGGCCGACGACCCGCATCGCCGGCACCATCCCCTCGTTGAGGATCGATTCAGGCGTAACGCCCGCCTCGATCAGTTCGACGGTCAACTCCACCGAACCCGGCTGCCCTTTCATGTCGGGTGGATAGGATGCATCTTTCGTCGGTTTGCCGCGCTCGATGCAGATCTTTAGCGCGGCCAGGTTTTCTTCTATCGTGGCCATTCGCTTCTGTCTCCTCCTTTTATCCGGTGGTCATGCATGACCATTCGACATGTGCTTGTCGATCATTTCATTCAAACGTTCGCGATAGTAAACGAAATTCTCCCATGGGACTTCGGGCGGAACCAGATGGTCCATGTAGGGGATGAAGCCGCCGTGTTCGAGCATGAACGGCACTTTTTCTCGAGTTCGACGTCGGTCTCGGCCTTGCCCTTGGAGACTTCGAGTTTATCCAGTCCCCCCTGTATCTGCAGTGTCGGGAATTGTTTGCGGACTTCGACGATGTCCATGTCGGCGTTGATCTCGAACGGATAGAGGCCCGTTACGCCTCCCTTGACAAACTCCTCGATCAACTTCCATCAATTGCCGTCGGTGTCCACCGTAATCGAAATAACGCCCATTTGTTTCAGGTAGTCGGTTACCTGCTTGTAATACGGCGTCATGAATTCCTTGAAGATGTCGGGCGAGACGAGCGGGCCGGTGTTGAACGCCATGTCTTCCCATGATCAGCCTACTGACAGAGCCGGGCACCGGTGGCCGTCGTCAGGTGCTCGACGACCGCCGAAGCGTAGGTCTCCAGAAAAAAATACTCCTCGGGCCGCTCCTCGCGCCAATGCCGGGCCGCCTCCCGCTCGGCTTCGGGGTCCGCCCCCAGCGCCACGAGCACGGTGCCGTGGGCATGGGAACGTTTGAGTCGCTCCTTGAGCTCGGGGCCGTGCAACGGGGCACCCTCGACGTGGACTTTGCCGTTGGCGATCTCGAGACTCGCGACCTGGCGCGCGTAAATCCAGGGGCGTCCGTGCTCGCGATACCAATCCTCCGCCCATTGGACCAACTCCACCACGCGCCCCTCCATGGGGTAATCGCGCGGCAATCCCAAGAGGCGTTGGAATTCCCTTGGGTCAATCCGGATTGAAGGGTGTTGGTCGACCAGGTTTATGCTCTAGGGGCCGAACGTATCACTCTGGACCGGGATGAATTGACACCCGATCACGAAATACTCGAAAAAATCGGATCGGTCTCCAGTTCCACGTGCTCGATCCTCCTGACGAGTGCCTCGAGCCCGTCGCGCCGCGTCTTCGACAACAGCGCGATGGACGCGCCCTCAATCGCGGCGTTGCCGATCTGGTTCCTCAGGCCATTCTGAAAGTGGCCGAGCTGATTCATCTGATCGGTGCGCGCCGGCTCGCTCATCTGTCTTTGAACTGGGGAATGGGCGAAGGTCCCATCGAGCCTCCCATCCTCGCCGGCTTGAACATCGAAGTCCCGGGGGTGGTGGCTGACAGCCTGCGGAGGAGGCGAGGCGGGGTTATGCGGGGAACTTCGCCTCGAGTTCCTCTTTGAGGGCCTGGGCCACCTCCTGGGCCGATCCCGCTCGCTGCTCGGCGTCGCCCCAGCACCACTGTTCGAGATAATCATCCATCCCGGTCAGGCCCCGCTCGGCGGCGACGGCGTCGATCTTTTCCTGCAACCGCGCGGCGAGTTGGAGCTTGACCTCATCCTCACCTTCCTTGGCCCGGACCTGCGAAGGTATTTCCTGCCAATAAAGCACCTGATACTCCGCCATGATGGCTCCCTCCAAATCGATTCCTAGACCTAACCGGCCACGATACTCGCCAAATCCGACTTCAAACGGCAAGCGATCGCCCTACTCGGCGCGAGTTTGCACCCGAACCCGCGAAAGGCTCTCAGGCTAGAATGAGGTGGGGGGCAGGTCAAGCGAAAGATGCGAAGGCAAGCGGCCGTGGGCGCATCGCAGGGGTCCCTGCGATACATCCTCCGGCGTCGGTGGCATGCGTTGAGACTTGAGGGTTTCCATGGTTCATGGTAGGTTGAGAAGATCAGCCAGCCGCGGGAGCACCAGGTCGTCAAGAGACCCCCATTGGGCCATCCTCATGCATCGATTGATTCATCTCTCCATCCGGCTCGGCCTCGTGGGCTTGGCGTGGCTCTGGGGCGCGGCGCCGGTTGTGTCGCAGGCGACGGGTTCGGCCTCCCCCGCGCCGGCGCTCCACAGCGACGCCCGGCGCCAGTCGCTCGCGGGGAACTGGAAGTTTCGGCTGATCCGGCCGGGCGAGGTTTCGGGCGCGGGGCACTTTTATCTACCGGGCGTTGACGATTCGGACTGGGACGATTTGCCGGTGCCGGGTCATTGGGAACTCCACGGCCACGGGCAACCCGGGCGCGGCCTGCCCACCCGCCCGAGTGACACGCGGGCCGCCGAGGGTCTCTACCGCCGCGCTTTTCACGTGTCCCGCGGCTGGAGCGGCGGCCGCGTCCGGCTGCGATTTGAAGGGGTGCTGTGGGGCTATCAAGTCTGGGTCAACGGCCGGTTGGTGGGCGCCCACGATTCCCCATACACCGCGCGGGAGTTTGACATCACATCGGCGGCCCAGCCGGGTCGCGACAACCTGCTCGCCGTGCGCGTCACCAAACTGACCCCCGGCCTGCCGTTCGATTCCGACCCCGGCTGGGCGTTTTCCGGCATCTTTCGCGATGTATGGCTCCATGCCGTGCCGAGCGTCCACATCGATGAAGTGACCGTGCGCACGCGCGTCAAGAAGGGGGGGCGACGCGCCGAACTCGAAATCCGGGCCTCGGTGACGTCGGAAGAGACCGGTCTGGACCCCGAAGGCCTCGTGCTCGCCGGTCAGCTCGTCGATCCCCAACGACGCATTTGGGGCGAATGGACCACGGCGGTCGAGAAGGACCCCGGCGGCTCTCATTTCGTCGGCATGGCCGGCCGCGCCCTCAAGCTCGGCAAGCCGCTGCTCTGGAGCGCCGAGTCGCCCCATCTGCATGAACTGAAGCTGACCCTGCGACGAGGTGATCAGGTCCTCGATGAACGGACCGAATGGGTGGGCCTGAGAGGCGTGCGCGTCCACGAGGGGGTGTTGCGGATCAACGGTCGGCCGGTCACCTTGCGCGGGGTCGAGTGGCACGGCGACCACCCCGACATCGGACGCGCGCTGCGCGAGGAACACTGGCGGCGTGATATCCGAATGATGAAGGCCGCCCACGTTAATACGGTTTTCGTCCCATACCATCCCCCGGCGCGGCGGTTCATCGAACTCTGCGATCAGTACGGCTTATACGTAATTTGCTCGCTGCCGCTGGGCGAGGGCACCGAGCAGCTCGAGAATCCCGCCTACGCTTCGATGCTGCTGGCACGGGCCGAGGATTGCGTCGCTCGGGACCGCAACAACGCCGCGGTGATCGCCTGGTCGGTCGGCTGCGAGCGGGCCTACACGCCGCTGAGCGACCGGGTCATCCGCCGCGTCAAGGAGCTGGACCCAACTCGCCCCGTGGTGGCGCCGATGATGCTCGATACGATGTTGGCGCTGAACATGGACCCTCCGGCCTTCATCGACATGCTTGCGGCGCCCTTCCCGACTTCGAGCGATGGGATTGGGTCGCTGGTCGAGCAAGTCGGCCGGCCCGTGATTTTCCGGTCGGTGGGAGACGACGAGGTTGCGACGGTTCGGCAACGCCAGGCCCACTGGCGTGAAGTCGAGTCACGCGATGAAGTGGCTGGGGCGCTGATCGGGCCTTGGGCCGAAATCGGATTGCGCGAGATCGCGCTGCCGCTCTCGATCGAGGGGGGCGACGGCGGCGAGCCCGAATTGGAACTCGAGAAGCAACATGAACGCCCGCTCCCACGCAGGTCCGGTCTGGTCACCGCCGACCGCGAGCCTTCGGAGGCCTATTGGCAGACGCGACGGGACTTCACGCCGATCGTCATCGAGGAACGCAGCCTGGACGTCGAATCGGGCCGGCAAACGCTACGCCTGACGCTGAACAACCGCTTTGAGTTTACCGACCTGGGAGAACTGCGCTGCGGATGGGAGCTGTATAAGGACAACCAGGCGATCCAAATCGACGCGCTGCCCCTGGCTCAGCCCCCCCGCACGACGAAGAGAATCAAACTGAAAATCACGGTGCCCGATGACATCCAAACCCGTCGCTACTGGCTCAAGTTCACCTTCCGCGACCGCGAGGACCGGGCGATTTGCGAGCATGAGGTGGAGTTGAGGGGATGAGATCGGGTATGTCGGGTTTCGGGTATCGGGGTAGCAATGTTTTTCACGAAACCCGAAACCCGAAACCCGATATGTCCCCGCCCCACAAAAAAGGTCCTCTTCATATAGCAACGGTCAAACCGGCGTGAGATTTCCTCCTCCGCGCCGCCGAATCATGTTCTCGTGCTTTGCCCTACTGGTCCGCGTATTCGCGCCGGAAGTAGCCGATGGTACGGCGCAGGCCGTCCTCGAAGTCAGTTCGGGCTTCGAAGCCGAACGCTTGCTTGGCGCGGGTGGTATCGAGGCAGCGGCGGGGCTGGCCGTCGGGTTTGGATGCGTCCCAGCGCAGCTCGCCGGTGAATCCGGTCAGGCGCTTGATGGTCTGGGCGAGCTCGCGGATGGTGATCTCGCGGTGGGTGCCGAGGTTGACGGGGTCGGGGTGGTCGTAACGCTCCGTGGCGAGCACGATGCCCTCGGCGGCGTCGTCGACGTAGAGGAACTCGCGCGAGGCCTTGCCGGTGCCCCAGACCTCGACGGCGTCGTCGCCGCGGCGGCGCGCTTCTTCGCACTTGCGGATCAGGGCGGGGATCACATGGGAGGAGTCGGGAGCGAAGTTGTCGCCGGGGCCGTAAAGGTTGACGGGCAGCAGGTAGATGGCGTGAAAGCCGTACTCGGCGCGGTAGGCATGGGCCTGGACGAGCATCATCTTCTTGGCCAGGCCGTAGGGTGCGTTGGTTTCCTCGGGATAACCGTTCCACAGGTCTTCTTCGCGAAACGGGACGGGCGTGTGTTTGGGGTAGGCGCAGATGGTGCCGATGGCGACGAATTTTTCGACGCCGTGGCGGCGGGCCTGTTCCATCAGCTCCAGGCCCATTTTGAGGTTGTCGTAGAAGAACTTGCCGGGGCGCTTCATGTTGGCGCCGATCCCCCCGACGACGGCGGCAAGGTGGATGATGACCTGGGGAACCATGTCGCGAACCATGCGTTCGACGTTGGCTTCGCGGGTGAGGTCGTAGTCCTTGCGGCGCGGGACGAGAATCTGGCCACAACCGCGCTGGCGCAGGGTCCGGCAAACCGCCGAGCCGAGAAACCCGGAGCCGCCGGAGACGACGATGCGTTTGTGGGTCAAATCAAGCATGGCGGGCCGGAATTCGCGGCGCAACGAGACTCATGCGGTCAGGGTCAATCCCTGAGCACTTTTGAAGTTATCAATTGCGAAGGGGCGGGCGCATCCAAAAACTGGACAGAGGGGGCACGGCGGGTCCGCGGTGAAAGGGATTGCGGTGCCCTGATCCGGGAGCTGGGTGGCGTGCGACGCCCGCCCCGGGGCTCACCGCGCCCGCCCGGTGCTTCATGCCGTCGCTTTTCGCCGGGGGCCGGGAGACCTCGACGAGGAGCTACACGGGCCCGAGCGCCCCGGTAATGCGATTTGTTCGGCTTTTAGCTGTTGACATTCCATTCCCCGAAGGCTACCAACTGTCATGGATCGGCCGATGATTCATAACCAATGGACGTGTACGGAGGTTTTCGAGGTATGAAGTCCTATCAGCGCTTGGGTGTTTTGCTGGCGCTTGCCACCATCGTGATGACGACGACAGGTTGCCGCTATTTCTCCAATCGATACTACGATTTGCGCGATACGTTCGGGGTCGGCGCGGGTTTTACCCACGAAAACCCCGTGACCGGTCCGATCCCGCCCAGCCTGGGCCTCTTCGTCAACGTGACCGAGTGGTTCAATCTGGGTTGGCTCTCGTATAACGGCTACTCGGCCGAAATGGACCAGCGCGGCACCTTCGTCGGGCCCGAGTATCGGTTCCGCGGCGGGCTGTTCTGGTGGCAGGTCCTTAAACTCAATCAGGACTACGACTACGCGGTCTACCGCAATGTGTTCAAGGACCGCGATTTCCTCTGGACCCAGCGCATGCGGTCGCTCGACATGCGTTACAAGGGCCACCCGGCCAAACGGCTAAACTACGAGCACTGGGCCCATTTCAAGCAGCAGGGTACCGGCCTGTATGCGCGGGGGTACCAGTATTGGGCCCATTCGGGGGTCGAGGTGGCCATCAGTGAACCGTTTATCACCCACTTCGGCTTCACCGCCCGCTTGGGTGTCGACATCTCGGAGGTCTCCGATTTCGTGCTGGGTTGGCTCGCGATCGACTTCAAGGGTGACGACCTGAACGAGGATGAATGGACGGCCCGTTGGGAGGGCGCGCCGACGGAAGAAATCGGTGAGCAGATCGAAGAGGTGGAGGAACTGGAGACGGCGGCCCCCATGGAGGAGGTCACGGCGATTCCCCCTCCCGAGTCCCACCAGCCCGATGGCCCACGGCCGGGCGACCTGCTGCCCTTCCCCGAGATGAGGGTGATCTACTTCAACTATGACCGCCACGGCCTGCGGGCCGATCAGATGGAACGTGTGGACCAAAACCTCCGGTACCTGCTCGACCATCCCGACCAACACGTGCTCGTCGAAGGGCACTGCGATGAGCGCGGCACGCAGGAGTATAACTTCAACCTGGGTCTGCGGCGCGCCAACGCCGTGCGCGACTACTTCATCAGCAACGGCGTGGACGCCGGGCGGGTTCAGGTCGTGAGCAAAGGCGAGGAAACCCCCGTCGATCCCGGCCACACCGATGAAGCGTGGGACAAGAACCGGCGCGCCGAGTTCCAACGCGTCGTCGTCATCAGGCCGATCAACTGAAACGGTCCGCGGAATCGCCGGCCGCGCGCGCGGAACCAAAGCTTTATCCGTGAATGACCTGGTCGGGTAGGTAGTCGGTGTAGTCTTTGACCACCGGGAAATCGCCTAGGTCACTGGCGAAAGCCGCCTTCATAAACGTATCGACCCACCAAAAGATATGTTGGCTGCGGACGTTGCGGCGCAGTCGGCGCATGCGATCTCGCCGTTCGTCGGGGCCCATCGCGCAGGCCTGATGGATGGTGTCGGCGACCTGCTCGATGTCATACGGATTGACCAACAGGGCCCCGCGTTGCAACTGGGCCGCCGCCCCCGCGAACTCGCTCAGGATCAACACGCTGTTCTGCTCGATGCTGCACGCGCAGAACTCCTTGGCCACCAGGTTCATGCCGTCCTTGAGCGGGGTGATTAGCGCGATCTCGCAGGTGCGATAATAGGCCAGCAGTTCCTCCTGCTCCAGCGAGCGGAAGATGTAATGGATCGGCACCCAGCCCCCCTGGGTGAACTGGCCGTTGATCTCGCCCACGAGCTGCTCGATTTCGGTCTTCAGCGCGAAGTACTTCGGGATATCGACCCGGCTGGGGACAACGACCTGGAGGAAGGTGATCTTGCGGTGCAGGTCGGGGTAGCGCATCAGGGCGTTGCGCATCGCCTTGAGCCGATAGGGCAGCCCCTTGGTGTAGTCGAGGCGGTCCACGCCCAGGATCAGCGTGCGCTCGGGCAGCCCGGCGTGAATGTTCCATGCTCGGCGCCCCACCTCCTCTTGGTCGGCGCGGGTGACGAAATCATCGTAGTCGATCCCAATGGGGAAGGCCCCCACGCGCACCTCGCGACCTTCGTACTGGATAATGTGCATCAATCCGCTCGACCGGACCCGCGCCTCGCCGACCAGGCCCCGCACGCACTGGATGAAGTTGCGCTTGTCGCGGGGGGTCTGAAACCCGATCAGGTCGTAAAGCAGCAGCGCCCGTAGTATGTCGGCCCGGTGCGGGAGCTTGAGGAAAATATCGATCGAGGGAAACGGGATATGCAAGAAGAAGGCGAGATTCGACGTGACGCTCCGTTCGCGCAACGCCTTCCCCACGGACATCAAATGGTAATCGTGGATCCAGATGAAGTCTTCTTCCCGGACGTTCTCGATGATGACGTCGGCGTATTTGTGATTGGCCTCCTCGTAGACCCGGCCGTACTCGGGCTCGAAATTGCACTCCGACAGCAGGTCATGGAACAGGGGCCAGATGATCTCGTTGGAATAGCCGTGATAGAACTTCTCCACCTGTTCGGCGCTCAGGTTGACGGCCTTCAGGTTGTAGCCCGAGTCGGCCGCGGCGCCTTCGAGGACCCGGTCGATGTCATCGATGGGCGTATCGGTGCCGGGCCAGCCGATCCACGTGCCGCCGCGATTGCGCAGGACGGGCACCATCGCCGTCACCAAGCCCCCCGATCCCTGACGCAGGCCCAGTGACCCGTCATCCAGTCGCTTCAGGACGAACGGCAGCCGGTTCGAAACGACGATGAGGCGATGCTTGGTGTTTCCCATAAGGTGATATTCCCGCCGCGCTCCCAAAGGGCCTCGATCCGCGCCGACAACGGATGGACATTTCCGGGCGTGGCCCGATAAGCCGCCTTCAGGGACTTTGACGCCTCCGCCCCCAACCGCTTGCTCCCATATCGAAGGGACAATGGGGGGATGAGATCAAGACATATATGATAAAGCACCCGGCGTGAAGAAGCCATCCTTTCGAGCAGGGCAAGCCCATCATGCTTCACGACATGGGCGGATTCGGTTGGTCTGGGCGGGTGGGGAGGCTGGTTGGGATTGGGAGTGGGTTTTGAGCGAATGAACCCCAGATTAAGATATAGAGAGGGGGGAGCAAGGGCCTGTCCGTTTGTCCCTTTACTCCCCCGCAGTTCGTGGCACCGCCGTTCCCCCTCCGTGGGGTGCGCTACGGGCGCATCAATTCAAATGTGCGCTCCCGCCCCCATTCGTCCGAGGGTCACTTACTGGGCGCGATGGCGTCTTTGCAGGCCTTGGCCACGCGGAAACGCAACACGGTCCGGGCCGGGATGCGGATCGCTTCGCCGGTGGCCGGATTGCGGCCTTTGCGCGCCTTGCGCCGGACCACGACCAGTTTGCCGAGCCCAGGGATGGTGAATCCCAGCTTAGCTTCTTTGTAAGCGGTCGCTGCCAACAACTCGAGCGTCTCGACCGATTGCTTCTTGCTGAGCCCAACGCGGTCGGCCAGATGAGCGACCAATTGGGCCTTGCTCATCGCCTTTTTCGCGGTAACCGCCATCACAAACTCCCTTCCCTGATTGAGATGATGATGAGAACGACGTGAGGACTTCACGAAATCCAGGTTGATCATTATGTCCGCGAAGCGGGAATAGTCAATGCCCGAAGGGCCTTTTCCCGGTGGTTTTTTTCGTGTCAGGCCGCTTTATTGGGCCGGAAAGGTCAATCCATCCATCACTTTTGGAAGCGCCCCCCTGATATCAGCATCGAGCGGTCGAAAGGTACGGCATCGCCGAGGTCGGCGGGCCGAGTGGCCGTGATGATCACCTGCATCGCGCCGCGTAGGCCTCGCAGGACCGCCTCGCGCCGGTCCGGGTCCAGTTCCGAGCCAAAGTCGTCGAGCAGCAGAATGGGGGTATCGCCGATGTCGTGTTCGATCCAATCGGCCGCCTCCAGCTTCAGCGTGAGGGCCGCGAGCCGGTGCTGGCCCTGGGAACCAAACCGGCGCAGGTCGTGCCCATCCAGCCGCGCCGAGAAGTCATCGCGATGGACGCCCAGTGCGCAGGCGCCCAGCCGCTGGTTATCCTCATGCTGCGCGTGGAGGCGCTCCAAGTATTCTCGCGCCAACGCCCCGGGCTCGAGTGCGGGGTCCGCCAGATCCAAGGGCAGCTCGCCCAGGGAGTGGTCGTAGATCAATTCGAGCGTCCCGCCGCCGCCGACTCGATTGAACCGCCCCGCGATGGCCGGACCCGAGTGGCCAAGGCGCCGCGCCCGGTCCAGCATCACCGCCGCGCCGGCCTCCGCCAGTTGGGCATAGTAGGCCTCGGCCTGCCGCCGCACCCCCGCCGGCGAGGAGCCGGACTTGAGAATCGCGTTAAGCCGGCGTAGGGCCTGATGGTAGCGTTGCAGGCGGTCCAGGTAGGGCCGGGAGAGCCGGCTGAGCACCATATCGAGGAACCGGCGGCGCTCGGCCGGGGGTCCCTTGAACAGCCCCACCGCCTGCGGCGTGAACGTGACCAGCGCCCCGCAGGTCCACAAATCGGCCAAACGGGCCACCCATTGGCCATCTGTGAAGGCCTGTTTCCAGCGCCTTCCCAGCAGCAGGCGCAATCGGCGGCCGCCCCGCGCCGTTTTCAGGTCGGCCTCGAGCAGGGTGGGGGCGGCCGGGTCTTCCTCGCGGTTCCAGGGCAGGCACTCCCCCTCTCGCCCCGTGCGGAAGGAGCGGCCGGTCAGGGCCATGTGGACGGCCTCGAGCACATTGGTCTTGCCTTGACCATTGTCGCCCCAGATCAGGTTGAGACCCGGCGCGGGGTCCCAGTCGATCGATTCGATGTTACGAAAATGGCGGATACGGATTCGGGTCAGGTGCAATCGGGGATTCTTTCGTGGACTTCCTCTAATACTTGAACGGTCCCGCCGGATTTTGCAATGGTGGGACGATTTAAGAAATCATTACAACAAATCGGGGGATCAGCCGTTATGAATATGAGGAGCTTGGCCCAGAGGCATCCTTCTGGCATGGCGCCGCGCCGGATAGCCCCAGGCATCATCCCGGCGAGTAATGGAATGGCTGGTATCAACCCCATGGTCGTTTTACAGAAGCAAGTTAGACCGACGTTGGGCGGCGAGGACGCCGTTTCTCGATCCCGAGGGGCTTTTGGGCCGCGAACGGGCCACCGCGCGCCCCGGCTCCGGTTCGAGGGCCTGGTCTTGATGTTGGCCTGCGCCGCGTTTTGCCCCGCGGCCGTGGGCGCCGAGGAATCGGATCCGGCCACCGAGAAGTCGCCGACACCCCAGGTCCCGCCAACCCTCGAACTGCTTGGGAGCCTGTATGAGGGGGACCAATGGCCCCAGATAAGTCTGGATTTTCTCGACGAGGAAAACGGAACCCCCGCCGAGAGCGACGAGTCCCCCCAGCCGAAACCCAAGGTGAGTTTCGTCGTGACTCCGCCGCCGGAGGAACTGGTGCGCAATCTCGCTGACTCTCCCACGACCCCGTCCACGACCCCGGCCATCAATCTGGCCAAGCTAACGCCGGCGGACTTGCAGCCCAAAACCGACGGCGTGCCCACCAGCAACTCGGCCCGGGCCAACCTGGAGTTGATCGATCTGACGACCCTGATCAAGGACGCGGTGCCCAAGACTACGCCGTCCTTGGCCTCTTCTTCACCGACCGTTGACCTGCATGACCTCCTCGATCACTCGAAGAACGAGGTTCCGGCGTCGGAGCAAGCCCCACGGGTCGCCCCCCTGAAGGTGCGGGTCAACTCGGCCGGCCCCATGGAACTGATAGAGAAGCTTCGGCTCGACGCCCGCCGCGCGCGCCTGATCGTCCAATTCCGCCGCCTCTACGGGGGATTCCGCAACCCGGATGATCTGGCTCAGGTCCAGGGCATCCACGATGAATTGATCGTGCAATGGGAAGAAGAGAACCTGCTCAGCTTCGAATGAGCACCCGCCGCTCAGGGCGCATCTCACGGATCCGTGAGATGCAACCCCATGAGCTTTAGTCTGCCGCTTATCGTTGACAGTTGACCGCCGTCGTTGGTAGAAGACTAGGCCCTGCTGCCTGCGTGCGAGGGATGCGGCTAGTGCTGTCCGGCGTCCGATTCGGCCGGCGAGGGGACTTTGCGTGGCCGGCTGTTTTGACGGACGGCCAGGCCCGAATCTGGAGTTAATCGAGATGGATCCAAGGATCACGGAGTGGCTCATGTGGGCCGCTCAGACGCCTGAAGCCCAACGACCCGGCTCCATGAAGCCCATGCTCTTCATGATGGGGGGGATCTTCATGCTGGCGTATTTCATGCTGATCCGCCCGCAGAAGCAGGAACAACGCCGCCGCAAGGAAATGGTTGATACGCTAGGCAAGGGCGACAGCGTCGTCACCTCCGGCGGCATCCACGGGACGATCGAGAGCGTGGACAAGGAGAAGGGGGTCGTGACGGTCAACGTGGCGCCCAAGATCAACATGAAGTTCAACCGCGCCGCCGTCTCGACCGTGATCAAGAAGAAAGGCAAACCCAAAGAGGAGACCGAGAAATCGGACCAGAAGAGGTAGAGAACCCTTTGCCCGGGCCATGGATGCGCTCCCAAACCACAACCCGCCGTTGCCGACCGATCCGGTCGGGGAGCTGGACCCCCATCGGGTGTCGCCCGAGGCACTGTTTCAAGATGATGAGATCCTTACGCTCATTCACATGGCCGACCGTTACCTGGAGACGATCGGCTATACCGACCACGGCCTGGCGCACGTCACGCGCGTCAGCGATCGTGCCCGTCGCCTCCTGGAGCAACTGGGCCTGCCCCCGCGCGAGGCCGAGCTGGCCGCCATCGCCGGGATCCTGCACGATATCGGCAACGTGGTCCATCGCGACGAGCACCCCCAATCCTCGGCGACGATGTCCTTCACGCTATTGGGCCAGCGCGGGATGCCGATCGAGGAGGTCGCCGTCGTGATCGGAGCGATCGCCAACCACGACGACAAGAACGGCCAGCCGGTCAGCCACGCCGGCGCGGCGCTGATCCTGGCCGATAAGAGCGACGTGCTGCGCTCGCGCGTGCGTAATCCGCACATGATCAGCTTCGACATCCACGACCGGGTCAATTACGCGGCCGAGCGTTCGGCCCTGGAGGTGGATCGCGAGCACCACCTGATTACGCTGAGCTTGGAGATCGACACCAACATAAGCCATGTGATGGAGTATTTCGAGATTTTCATCTCGCGCATGCGCATGTCGCGCAAGGCGGCCAACTTTCTCAATTGTGATTTCCAATTGATCATCAATAATACACAGGTCTCATAGATGTTAATCGATAAGAGCCACAGGACTTAGCATGCAGCCAATCTCACGAATGCGCGTCATCATCATCGCGGTGGTCACGCTGATCGCGATCTATCAGACGATCCCGACGGCCCGCTATTATCTGGCCCAGCGTGATCGCCCCGCCGTCGAATCCGAACGCCCGCTGCCCACTCGCCCGCGTCCGCCCGTCGAGCAGGTTGAAGAGGTCGCTCGCTGGGAGGAGGAGAACCCCGACGTGATCGCGTGGGAGGAGGACCATCCGGAGTTCGTCGAATGGGAGAGCCGGTCTGAACGGCTCTTGGAGAAGGCCATTCCGCTGGGCCTGGACCTGCGCGGGGGGGCCGACGTCATCCTGCAGATCGATGAGCAACAGGCGATCAAGAACGAGGTCTCCGGCCTCATGGAACGCGTCAATGAGTTGTTTGATGAGGCGCGGATCAACGCCGTCTTTACGCCCGCGGGCGACGGTCAATTCTTCACCATCACGTTGGATGACCCGACCGGCGACGCGCGCAGTGCCGCTAACGAGATCGCCCGGTACGGCGACGAGATCGAGGGGGGAATCGCCGAAGCGGACTTTCGTGCGGGACCGGTCAACGTGCGGCTGGATACGACCCTGATCCAAGATAACCTCAGGCTGGCCATCGATGGGGCGCGCAAGGGCATCACCGAGCGGGTCGACGCCCTTGGCGTGACTCAGCCGCGCATCTCGATCCAGGGCGGCGACCGCATCCGCGTCCAGGTGCCGGGCGAGAAGAACCCCGACGTGCTGATCGCCCGGGTGATCCAGCCGGCCTTCCTCGAATTCCGGATGGTGCACGGCATCCACAATGACACCAGCCAGATCCTCTACGATCCCGACGGCAATATCCGTCCCGACGTGATCCCCCCCGCCGGGGCGGAGATCGTCGAGGCCAAGCTGGGGAACCTCGACACCGAAACCCGTTTAGTTCAATACACCAACACTCAGTTGATCGTGATGCGCGCCCCGATGCTGACGGGTGAGCACCTGCGCAGCGCCAACGTTTTCATCGACCCCTCGGACTTCTCCAATCCGGTCAAGGTCAACATCGAGTTCAACACCGAGGGGGCCCAGATATTCGCCGAGGAGACCACCAAGTACGCCGGTCAGACCCCCCCCAGGCAACTGGCCATCCTGCTCGATGGCGTGGTCCGTTCCTACCCGAACCTGCAAACCCCGATCACCGACGGCCGGGCCGTGATCTCCGGCGGCTTCAGCCACGAGGAGGCGCGTGATCTGAGCGAGATTCTGAAGGCCGGCTCGCTGCCCGCCCCGCTCAAGATCGAGTCCAAGCGCACGGTCGGTGCCTCGCTGGGGTCCGACTCGATCGTGTCGGGGTTCAAGGCCCTGGCACTGGGGGCGCTAATCGTCACGGTGTTCATGATCCTTTATTACGGGACGGCCGGCGTGATTTCGGTGATCGCGCTGGCGCTCAACGTGCTCATCATCCTGGCGATCATGTCATTGTCGCGGGCGACGCTGACGCTTTCGGGCATCGGCGGCATCTTGTTGACCGTCGGCATGGCGGTCGACGCCAACGTGCTCATTTATGAACGCATCCGCGAGGAGATCAATTCGGGCCGGCCGTTGCGCCAGGCCATCAGCGTGGGGTTCGGCCGGGCCTTCACGGTGATCCTGGACTCAAACCTGACGACGCTGTTGACCGCGTTGGTGCTGCTTCAGTTCACCGCGGGATCGGTCTTCGGCTTTGCGCTGACGATGACCTTTGGCCTGCTGGCCAATCTGTTCACCGGCCTGACCGTAACCTATACGTTGTGCGCGTTGTGGTTCAGTTGGCGCGGGGCCTTGTCGCTGGGCAAACTGGCCATCTTCCGCAATACGGCGGTCCCGTTCATCAAGATGCGGCTGGGATCGTGGATCCTGTCGATCATCGTGCTGGTCATCAGTTTGTTCGGGGTGCTGAGACAAGGGGGGTTGGAGTTCGGGGTGGATTTCGCCGGCGGCATTCACTCCGAGGTCCAGTTCGATCCGGGGATCGAGATGGCCGAGACCGATCTGCGGTCGGCGCTCGAGGCTGAAGGGTTCAGCGAGCCTCGCATCCAGCCCGTCGTGGACGCCCCGAATATGTTCTACATGGACCTCAAACTGGATGATGAGGCCACGGCCGGCTCGGAAGCGAAAGGCCCCTTGCAAGTGACCGAAGACCGGCTCAGGGCGGGCTTGACGGCGGCGTTCCAGGACGGTTACAGCATCGTGCGCACCGACCAATTCGGGCGCGAGACGGGTCAGGAATTCGCGAACCTCGCCATTCTGGTCGTCTTGCTCGCCTCGATCGCGATCCTGATTTATCTGTGGTTCCGTTTCGAGTTGGCGTTTGGGGTGGCGGCGGTGATCGCCTTGGTTCACGATCTGACGATCGTGGTGGCCGTCTCCCAGCTCTGGGGCGTGGCGATCACGTTGGAAGTGGTCGCGGCGTTGATGGTCCTGCTCGGCTTCTCGGTCAACGACACGATCGTCATCTTCGATCGCATTCGCGAGAACACGCGCAAGATCAGTGGCAAGTCGTTCCAGGATCTCTGTAATCTATCGATGAACCAGTCGTTGTCGCGCACGGTCATCACTTCGGGCACGATGTTGCTCGCCGTGCTGATGCTCTTTTTCATTGGGGGCGAGGCGCTACGGCCCTTCTCCAAGGTCATCTTGCTCGGCGCGATTGTCGGGACCTACTCGTCCAACTTCCTGGCCGTGCCGCTTGTTTTCGAGTGGAACCGCTACAAGGGCGACCGCCTGCAACAGCAACTGGCCGCGCGCAAGAAAAAGCGGGTCGAAGCCGCCAAGCCCATCGGTCGGCGAAAAAAAACCGGCGAGTAATTCCATCGGCTTGCCGCGGGATGCACGACGGCTTGCCTCCGCGACGTACCTTCGACTTTGCTTCACGGGAGAGACATACGCATGACGCAGAGCAGCAATCAGAGGCTCAAGCAGTGGGTTGATGAGATGGCCAAGATGTGCCGGCCCGCGCGCGTGCACTGGTGCGACGGCTCGCAAGAGGAGTACGACGGCCTGTGTCGCCAGATGGTCGAGAGCGGCACGTTGATTAAACTGGATGAAACCAAGCGGCCCGGCAGTTACCTGGCCCGCTCCAGCCCCCAGGACGTGGCCCGCGTCGAGGACCGCACCTATATCTGTTCCAAGAATCGCGACGATGCCGGCCCGACCAACAACTGGCTCGATCCCGAGGAGTGCAAGGCCACGTTGCGCGGGAAATTCAGCGGCTCGATGCAAGGCCGCACGATGTACGTGATTCCCTACAGCATGGGGCCCATCGGTTCGGAGATCGCCCACATCGGCATCGAGCTGACCGATTCGCCCTACGTCGTTTGCAGCATGCGGATCATGACGCGCATCGGCAGCCGCGTGCTGGACGCGCTCGGGGCCGACGGCGAGTTTGTGCCCTGCCTCCACTCGGTGGGCACTCCGCTCAAGCCCGGCCAGGCCGACGTGGCTTGGCCTTGCAACGATGATAAATACATCAGCCATTTCCCCGAAGAGCGGCTCATTATGTCTTACGGGTCGGGCTACGGCGGCAACGCGTTGCTCGGCAAGAAGTGCTTCGCGTTGCGGATCGCCTCGGTGATGGCGCGCGATCAGGGGTGGATGGCCGAGCACATGCTGATCCTGGGCATCAAGAGCCCGGAGGGGAAGAAATATCACATCGCGGCGGCGTTCCCCAGCGCCTGCGGCAAGACCAACCTGGCCATGCTGATTCCGACGATCCCCGGCTGGGAGGTCACGTGCATCGGCGACGACATCGCGTGGATGAAATTTGGGCCCGACGGCCGGCTCCATGCCATCAATCCGGAGTACGGGTTCTTCGGCGTGGCGCCCGGGACGGGGATGGACTCCAACCCCAACGCGATGCGCGCGCTGACCAAGAATTCGCTTTTCACCAACGTGGCGCAGACGCCCGACGGCGACGTGTGGTGGGAGGGGATGACCGAAGAGCCGCCGCCGCAACTGGTGGACTGGAAGGGCCAGCCCTGGGCCCCCGACTGCGGCCGCGTTTCAGCCCATCCCAACGCCCGCTTCACGGCCCCGGCGGGCCAGTGCCCCGCCATTGACGCGGAGTGGGAGAATCCCGCCGGCGTGCCCATTGACGCCATCGTTTTCGGCGGCCGTCGCGAGGGGGTGGTCCCGCTGGTGATGGAGAGCTTCAACTGGCGCCACGGCACGTTCATGGGGGCGATGATGTCCTCGGAGAAGACGGCCGCGGCGGCGGGCAAGGTCGGCGAGGTGCGCCGCGATCCGATGGCCATGCTTCCCTTCTGCGGGTACAACATGGGCGACTATTTCGGCCATTGGATCAAGATCGGGAAGAAGGCCGACCCCGCCAAGCTGCCCCGGATTTTCTACGTCAACTGGTTCCGCAAGGGCGAGGACGGGCACTGGTTGTGGCCCGGCTACGGCGAGAACAGCCGGGTGCTCAAGTGGATGATCGAACGGGTCGAGGGCAAGGCCGAGGCGATCGAAACGCCCATCGGCAACGTGCCGGCCCCCTCCGGGATCGATTGCGCCGGCCTCGACGTTTCCAACGAGGACATGGCGGAGTTAATGACGGTCCGGCCCGACGAGTGGCAGGCCGAGATGCCCGACATCGAGGAATACTTCAAGCGATTCGACGACCGCTTGCCAACGGAACTCTGGGATGAGTACCGCGCAACGAAAAGCCGCCTGACCCCCACGGGCCAGTAGACGAAGATCCCGACTTAACACCTCCCCCGGCATAAGCCCATAAGCCCGGTTTGGCCTTGGCACTATTGGAATGAGGCGCTAAAGTGAATACTGTGGAGGGGTGTACTACGGTCGTGAAAGGGTAGTGTTGATGGCCGACAACGACGCGAAATTGCCGGAAAACGTTCCGGGTGGATTCTATGTTGACGACACCTGCATCGATTGCGATGCCTGCCGGGCCACCGCACCCGACAACTTCACCCGCAATGAAGACGGCGGGTATTCCTACGTGATTAAGCAACCCGAAAACAACGAAGAGATCCAGCTTTGCGTCGAGGCGATGGAGGGCTGTCCTGTCGAGGCCATTGGCGAAGACGGCCAGGAGATTTGATCCGGACGGGTCCGCTTAGGTCTTCGAGGTAGCGTCGGGCGGGGGATCAGAAGACGGCGGGGAGGGATTTCAGGCTAAGGAACGTCATGTTCTCGAGCCATTCCAATTCCTCGTGGGCGACGGCCATCCGGATGTTCGGAAAGCGGCGCAGGATCGTTTCGAAGGCGACCTCGCCTTCCAGGCGCGCGAGGGGGGCACCCAGACAGAAATGGAGTGCCAGGCCGAAGGCCACGTGCTTATTCGGCTCGCGACCCACGTCGAGGCGGTCGGGATCGGGGAATTGCTCCGGATCACGATTGGCCGCCCCTTGCATCAGCAGGATCGGCTGCCCCTTGCGAATCGACCGGCCGCGGATTTCAATGTCTTCCATGGGCACGCGTATCTGACGCTGGAGCGGGCTGTAGTAGCGCAGAAACTCCTCGACGGCGGTTGGCGTCAGCGAGGGGTCGGCTTTGAGTCTTTGCAGCTCGCCGGGGTTCTCGAACAGTGCCAGCATGCCGTTGGTGAGCATCGTCTTGGTCGTCTCGAAACCGGCGAAGAACAGGAAGATGCTCATCGCGGTGACCTCTTCCTCGGTGAACCGGTCACCCTGTTCCTCGACGCTGACCATTGAGCTGATCAGGTCGGGCCGTGGGTTGCGTCGCCGCTCGTCGATCAGCCCGCGGAAGTAGTCGCGCAGTTCAAACATGCTCTGTTGGGAGAATTCGGCCGTCCGCCCCATCGCGAGGGGCGCACCGCCCAGAAAATGCTGGATACCTTCGGCCTGCTCGCGGAATCGGACATGGTCCTGGGTGGGGATGCCGAGCATCTCGCAGATCACCGTGGACGGCAACGGGAACGAAAAATCGTTCTCGATGTCCATTTCTCCCCGCTGGGCGACGTTGTCGAGCAGTTCGTCGACGATTTCCTGGATGCGGGGTCGCGCGTCCCGGATGACCCGCGGGGTCAGTGCCTTGCCGATCAGCGTGCGCAGCCGGGTGTGGACGGGCGGGTCGGTCATGCCGAGCCAGTTCGAGAAGTGCTCGCCCAGCGGCTTGACCCGCGAGCGGATCGGCTCGGGGATCTGCTGCATGTAGACCGGGACGCGCTGAGAGGAGAGGCGAGGGTCTAGAAACGCGGCATGGACGTCGTCGTAACGCGTCACGACCCAGCCCTGCATCGGCTCGCTCCAATGCACCGGGTCCTCGGCCCGAAGCCGATGGTAGAGCGGAAAGGGATTGTCCAACCGCCCGTGGCAGAACAGTTCGTATTCGTCTTGTGTCTGGATTTGCATGCCCGATATAGAATCTTCCGTGTATTGCGCCCACAATAGCATATCAACGGCAGACAAAGTCCAGTAAACTTCGCTCGGTTAGCTTCGTGGGGCGCATCGCGCGGATCGGTAAGATGCACCCAAACTCGTCAAGCTAGGACCCGCTTCCAGAACCCTCTCCGCGCCGGCGGGACGCCGGCCGAATTAAGAATTCCTACACGGTTTGACATCCAGGCCCGGTTTTCCTACCATCTCGTACGATTCCGACCCATGCCCGTGATGGGTGGATCAGGTTTTGAATCTGTCATGAGGGTGAGTTGAACAAGATGCCGAGTCGTCAGCCACAAGTTCGGGCCGAGGTTCATGAGTTGTCGCTGCTGTTCGAGCTGAGCCGGATACTCGATCGGTCGCTCGACCTGCGTGAGTTGGTGGGGCCGGTCCTCAAGCTGATCTCGGATCAGATGGCGATGTCGCGCGGGACGCTCTCGCTGCTCAACCGCGACACCGGCGATATCTACATCGAGGCCGCCCACGGACTGTCGAACAGCCAAAAGGCGCGGGGGCGCTATCGGCTGGGCGAGGGCATCACCGGCAAGGTGATCCAGTCGGGACGGGCGATGGTCGTGCCGCGCATCTCCGAGGATCCCCAGTTCCTGAACCGGACCGGGGCGCGCAAGAAGCTGCGGCGCCAGGATATCTCTTTCATCTGCGTGCCGATCAAGCAGGGGCGCGACGTCTACGGGGCCCTGAGCGCGGACCGGCTGTTCTCGGACGAGGACTCGCTGGAGGAGCAGGTACGCTTAATGCGTATCATCTGCTCAATGATCGCCCAGGCGGTCAGGCTGCGCCAGGCGCTGCACGAGGAGAGCGAACGGCTGAAGGCCGAGAACCTGCGCCTGCGGCACGAGCTGGAAGTCAAATTCCGTCCCTCGAACATCATCGGCAACTCACGGGCGATGCAAAACGTGTACGACCTGATCGAACAGGTCTCCAAAAGCAACACCACGGTGCTGATCCGCGGCGAGAGCGGGACGGGCAAGGAATTGGTGGCCCATGCGATCCACTATAACAGCTCGCGGGCGGCCAAGCCGTTTATCAAAGTTAACTGCGCCGCATTGCCCGAGACGGTGCTCGAGAGTGAGCTGTTCGGCCACGAGCGCGGGGCGTTCACCGGGGCCGTTTCCACGCGCAAGGGTCGATTCGAGCAAGCCGCTGGGGGGACGCTGTTTTTGGATGAGGTCGGCGACTTTTCGGCGGCCACGCAGATCAAGCTGCTGCGCGTGCTCCAGGAGCGTGAGTTCGAGCGCGTGGGGGGCAACACAACGATCAAGGCGGACGTGCGCATCATCACGGCGACCAACCGCGACCTGGAAGTGATGATCACGCAGGAGAAATTCCGCCAGGACCTTTATTACCGGCTCAACGTGTTCCCGATCCACCTGCCGCCGTTGCGCGAACGCAAGAACGACATCCTGGAGCTGGCCAATCACTTCGTCGAGCAATACAGCCGTGAAAGCGACAAGCATATCGTGCGCATCTCGACCCCCTCCATCGACATGCTGGTGGCCTATCACTGGCCGGGCAACGTGCGCGAGTTGGAGAACTGCATCGAGCGGGCCGTGCTCTTGAGCAATGACGACGTGATCCACGGTCATCACCTGCCGCCGACGCTGCAGACGGCCGAGGCCAGCGGGACGGTCTTTACGGGCACGCTCGATGAGACGCTCGACAACTTCGAGCGCGAGCTGTTGATCGAAGCACTCAAATCGGCCCGCGGGAACAAGGCCAAAGCGGCTCGCACGCTAGGGATCAGCGAGCGGATCATGGGCCTGCGCATCGGCAAGCACGGCATCAACCCCGACCGTTTCAAGCCGCCTCGCAACTAAGCCCCGCGCCATCCATTAGATTTTTCGTGCTCGTAACTCGTAATCGAACGGAGCCGTAAATCCATCCACGGATCGCCCGATTCCGGCCTGTCCGCCCCGTTCCAAGACCCACGGACCCGCGCTTCTCATCCCTACCATATGGTAGGGACGACTGAGAAAAGCTACCATATTGTAGGCTCGATACTACTCAAAGCGGATCGCGGGCAACCGTGGCCGTCTCACAAAACCCTATCTTTTCAGTGCTGGATCGGCCCTTGACGGTCCCAAACGGCTCTGGTCCGAATTATTGGCATGGCGATTGCACTAACATCGCGATCATCTATCGTGGATAGCGGCGACGCTGGACGTTGATGGTGGATCATGCAAGGACCGTGGTGACGGTTGGGCGTTTGGAATCCGACATTCGGCGGGTTGGCGAATTGCGCTCCGGGGCGGCCAGAGTTGTTAATGAAAATAAACCCCAATGGAATGAGTGGGCGCAAACGTTGCGTCGCGCCCAAAGGGGCTGGTCTTGGATGGCCATCTTGGAACCTGAACGGACGGAAGAAAGGCGGAACTCATGAAGCTGAGCAAGGTTGAGTGTATCATCAAGCCGTTCAAACTCGAAGCGGTCAAGGAGGCGTTGACCAAGTTCGGGGTGAGCGGCTTGACGGTTTACGAGGTCAAGGGTTTCGGCCGCCAGCGCGGTCACAAGGAAATCTACCGCGGGACCGAGTACAAGGTCGATTTCATTCCCAAGTTGAAGATCGAGCTGTTGGTCGACTCGGAGCAGGTCGAGGAAATCATCGACGTTATCGTGAACGCGGCCAAGACCGGGGAGATCGGCGACGGCAAGGTTTACATCAGCGGCGTGGATTCGGTCATGCGCATCCGCACCGGCGAAAAGGGCATTGACGCGCTTTAAAGCGCGCGCCTCCATCAGAACGAGCAAGAGGAACGTAGACGATGAACAAAGACCTCACGCATCAGGCCACGCTGTGGCGAATGAAACGATTCACTTACGTCGGGTTGGCGACGGCCCTGATCTTCATTTTGGGTCCGGTGGCCTTCGGTCAGGATGAGGTGAACCCGCAGCAATATGGGCTGAACAACCTGTTGTTGCTTATCTCGGGGGCGCTGGTTTTCTGGATGCACGCGGGCTTCGCGATGCTCGAGGCCGGACTGACTCAGGCCAAGAACACCGTCAACATCCTGGCCAAGAACGTCGCGGTCGTCGCGATCTCCGGCGTGACCTACTACCTGATCGGGTTCAACCTGATGTATCCGGGCGAATTCAACATGATCAACGGCGCATTGGGATTCGCGGGATTTGAAATCGCAAATGTGACCCCAGCTAACTATGCGGACGGGGCCTATACGTTGTTCTCCGATTTCTTCTTCCAGGTCGTCTTCGCCGCGACGGCCGCCACGATCATCTCGGGCGCGGTGGCCGAGCGGATCAAGTATTCGACGTTTCTGATCGCCGCCGTCGTTTTCGTCACGTTCATCTATCCGATCGCGGGATCGTGGAAATGGGGCGGCGGTTTCCTCGAAAGCGCCGGCTTCTACGATTTCGCCGGATCGACCATCGTGCACTCGGTTGGCGGCTGGGCGGCGTTGACGGGGGCGATCATCCTCGGGGCGCGTCGCGGCAAATACACGCCCAATGGCATCAGACCGATCGTCGGCCACAGCATACCGCTGGCCACGCTGGGGGTATTCTGTCTGTTCCTGGGCTGGTTCGGGTTCAACGGCGGCTCGGTGCTGGCGATGGACAGCGAAACCGTCTCGTTCGTCTACACGACCACGTTTCTGGCCGGTTGCGCGGGTGGGATCGGGGCGTTGCTGACGGCCTGGATCGTCCTCAAGAAACCGGACATCACGATGATCCTGAACGGTCTACTGGCGGGGCTGGTAGGGATCACCGCCGGGGCGGACGTGATCAATCCCAAGGCGGCGATCCTGGTGGGTCTGCTCGCGGGCATCCTCGTTGTCTTCTCGGTCGTCTTTTTCGACAAGATCAAGGTCGACGACCCGGTCGGGGCGATCTCGGTCCACCTCACGTGCGGCATCTGGGGGACGCTGGCCGTGGGGATCTTCTCCAAGAACCCGGACCACGGTCTGGGTTCTCAACTCCTGGGCGTGCTCGCGATCGGCGCGTTCGTTCTCGTCGCCAGCGCGATTCTGTGGATTATTCTGAAACTTACGATGGGTCTGCGCGTCTCTGAAGAAGAGGAGACCAACGGTCTGGATACGGCGGAGCACGGTTTGGCGGCCTATCCCGAGTTTAAATCGACAACCGGCGTGATCTGACCGGTTTTACAGGTTGGCAATCCCCTCCGCATGGGGCCCTGTCGCTCTCCCCGGCGGCAGGGCCCCCAATTATTTGGACCCAGTCTCGGCCTCATTCGAACCCGCGTGGCGTTCGGATTCCACGATCCTCGAAATAGGCTTGTTTTTACGCTCGCGTCTTGGCAATCTGCTGGTCTGGAGAATTGCGGAAGCGGGAGAGGTCGCCAGGGAGATGCCGAGTCGAGGGGTGGAACAGTGCTCAGCCATCGGATTCAAGGGTCTCGGGACGTTCGTGCCCGAGCGCGTCCTGACCAACCAGGACCTGGAACGGATGGTTGAGACGACCGATGAGTGGATTGTCGCGCGCACGGGCGTGCGCGAGCGACGTGTCTGCGCGCCGGAGACGAGTACGTCGGACCTGGCCGTCCGCGCCGCCAAGGCTGCCCTGCGCGACGCGGAGCTGGAACCGGACCAGATCGACCTGATCATCTGCGCCACGTTCACGCCCGACCACCTTTGCCCGGCCACGGCCTGCCTGGTCCAGTCGCGGTTGGGGATCAAGCGGCCGATCCCGGCCTTCGACATCTTGGCCGCCTGTTCGGGGTTCATTTATGCTTGCTCGGTGGGAGCGAGCATGATTCGCGGCGGCCCCTACCGCAACGTGCTGGTCATCGGGGCCGAGGCGATGAGCAAGATCGTGGATTTTGAGGACCGCTCCACCTGCGTGCTGTTCGGCGACGGGGCCGGGGCGGTGGTCCTGGGCGAGGTCGAGGCTGGACGCGGCATGCTGGGCGAGAGGCTGGGGGCCGACGGCTCGGGGGCCGAACAGATCGTCGTGCCCGCGGGGGGCTCGCGCGAGCCAATCAGCGAGGGGGTCCTGAAGCGACGCACCCAATACCTGCGGATGTCGGGCAACGAAGTCTACAAGTTTGCCACGCGCATCATCGGCCCGGCGATCCTCGATGCGTTGGCCGACACCGGCAACGGCCTGCGGCCCACCGACCTGGATCTCATCATCCCGCACCAGGCCAACCTGCGCATCATCGAGGCCGCGGCCAAGAAGCTCGACCTGCCGCTGGACCGCTTCGTTGTGAACATCGAAAAATACGGCAACACCTCGGCGGCGACCGTCCCGCTGGCGATGGCCGATGCGCGCGAGCAAGGCCGCTTGAAGCCGGGGACGCTGTTTGCCATGGTCGCGTTCGGCGGCGGACTGACGTACGGGGCCAGCATCTGGCGCTGGTAATCGACCTCAAGGGGCGGAATCGGAATGCACACCATGCGAAGCAGCCTGAACGGCCCACGGTCGACCCGCGCTTTTCGCCGGCCCGTCGCTTCCCTTGGCCTGGCCGGTCTGATCCTCATGGCGGGCCTGGCGACGGGTTGTGCGTTGTACCGCAATGACCGCTGCTGGCTGCCGGCCGAGCAGTACGCCATGGCCCGCGAGATGTTCATTCAGAGCGGTTCGCTCGATATCGTGGGCCAGCGCATGGAAAAGCTTCAATGGCGCCGCTGTCGGCGCAACGAGACGCTCTATAGGCTTCAGAAGGAATTCGAGGTCCTGCCCGAAGAACTCCCCGCCGCTGGGGACTCCGACCAGCCAGAGCAAGGCTGATCATTTCACGAGTTAAATCACGACGTGCCGCGCGCCGAGGACGTTTGGCAGCGAGCCAAGTTCGGCGAGCACCTCGTCGCTGATCGGGTTGTCGGTGTTGATGACGGTCATCGCGTCGCCGCCGGGCTTGAGGCGGCCCCAGCTCAGCATCGCGATGTTGATCCCGTGGCGGCCCAGGCACGTGCCGACTGAGCCGATGATGCCGGGCACGTCGCGGTTTTCGAGCAGGAGCATCTCGCCTTGGGGGATCGCGTCGACCTGTTTTTGGTTGACCATCACCAGGCGCGGCTCGCGGCGGTGGTTGAGCGTGCCGCTGATCGTGTTGACCTCGCCGGTATCGCTGACCGTGCGCACGGTGATCAGGCCGGCGTAGACGTCGTCGATCTCCTCGGTACGCGTCTCGACGATCTTGATCCCCATGCGGCGGGCGATGTAGAGGGCGTTGACGCTGTTGACGGGCTCGCTGAAGTGGAACTGGAGGAAGCCCTTGATCAGTTCGGTCGTCAGCGGCGTGGGGTCGTGCTTGGCCTTGGCACCCTTGTAGGTGATCTCGATGCGGTTGACGCCGGGGCCGATGTATTGCGAGCAAAGGCGCCCCAGCCGCAGGCACAGGTCGAGGACGGGGGCCAGTTGCTGATAGGTTTTGTTGTCGATCGAGGGGGCGTTGACGGCGTTGCGCACCACACCGCTCACCAGCGAGTCGCGCAGTTGCTCGGCCAGCTCGCGCGCGACTTTTTCCTGCGCCTCGCCGGTGGTGGCGGCCAGGTGAGGGGTGAGGACGGCGTTGGGCAACTCGCGCAGCTTGCTCTCGCCGGGCAGGGGCTCGGTGGCGAAGACGTCGACGGCGGCCCCGGCGATGCGGCCTTCCTTGAGCGCGTCGTATAGGGCGTCCTCATCGACGATGCCGCCGCGGGCGCAGTTGACGACCAGGGCGGTGGGTTTCATCAGCCCCAGCCGCCGGGCGTCGAGCAGGCCGCGCGTCTCGTCGTTGATCGGGCAGTGGATCGTGATCATGTCGGCCTGGGCGCAGATCGTGTCCAGGTCGGCCGGCTCGACGTTGAGTTGGCGGGCGACCTCGCACGTGAGGAACGGGTCGTGGGCGAGGATCTTCATGCCAAAGGCGTTGAGGCGCTCGGCGACGACCCGGCCGATGCGGCCCAGGCCGATGATGCCCAGCGTCTTGTCGAACAGCTCGACGCCGACGATGTCCTTCTTGGCCCAACGGCCCTCTTTCATCGTGCTGTCGGCGAACGGGATGCGGCGGGCCAGCGCCATCAGCATCGAGATGGCGTGTTCGGCCGTGGCCATCGTGTTGGCGCCCGGCGTGTTCATGACCAGGATGCCGCGCTCGGTGGCCGCATCGAGGTCGACGTTATCGACCCCCGCGCCGGCCCGGCCGATGATCTTGAGCGCGCCGGTGTTGGCCAGCGTCTCGCGGGTGACCTGGGTGCGGCTGCGGATGACCAGCGCGTCATAGCGGCCGATGGCCCCGGCCAGGTCGTCCATCAAGATCTCGGGCTGATAATCAACCTCAAACCCCTCCTGCCCCCGAAAATACCCCAACCCCTCTTCCGACATCTTGTCGCTGATGAGAATTCGAACGGTCATGACTTGTTACTCTTACGTTATCTGAGGGCGCGGCGCTGGTGCTTAGGCTGGGCAGTATAGTCCCGTTCGCGACGGAATGTCCACGCTGAGGATTCGCGGGGTTTTCTCAAACGGGAATTCGCGAGGCACTATCCTTGGCGGGCCGGAGAGGAGCGATCCGACAAGGATTCGACGAAGATGTGGGGCGGGTGTCCCAAGTGGCGTTGATTCGTAATCGAGTGAGCCCCCCCCCCCCGTAGCAGATCCGGTTAGCTCGCCATCACTAAGCCTCCCCCCAGCGTACCCATTCGTGCCATTCAAGGGGCGTCGGTAATGGTCCGGCGGCGTATTCGAGGTGAATGATTCGGTGGTGATCGGGGTGGGTGCTTTTCTCGGAGCCGTGGGCCAGGAGGGGGCGCATCACGAGGGCGTCGTGGCGGTTTACCCCGCAAAGGGCGACTCCCGGCGACCGGGCCAGTCGCTGAAAGTCCACGGGCGCGCGGGTAGTTGAGGTAAGGG
>CAUZJO010000025.1:0-37625 GCA_963580245.1 Candidatus Sumerlaeia bacterium
TCGACGCTCATAACAAGGGCCCCCGATCCATTACTTGGACCGCCAAGGCCGAGACGATTCTCGAAAAAGTCCGCCGCGCCCGCGCCACACTGGATAATCTGCAACCAGCGTGAGACACTACACTAGCTTGGCTTCTGATGTGGCCGCAATAAGGGCCGGGAGCAGCGGATTAATTCAAATGTGTTATACTGAAAGCTCCGTAAGCCTAACCGATCCAGGAGAGAGACCCGGCCGCTCACGCTGAAAACGCGTCCGCTTGAATGGTTAACCTCTCAACCGATTCACAAATCCCGCGCCGCCCTGATCCCGTCGTGCTCGCTCAGCCGCGAACCCTCGTATTCAATCCCGATCCAGCCGTCGTATCCGTGCCCGTCCACGCAGATCTGGATCATGCGCTCGAAATCGATCTTGGTTTCGTTGCCCTCCGCGTCGAAGTCGTAACATTTGGCGCTGACGGCCTTGGCGTGGGGCATCATCTTGTCGATCCTGTCGTAACGGTCGACCTGCTGGGGGAAGTTGCCGAAACCGGGGAGCGTGCCGAAACGGGGCGAGTCGACGGACTCCATCAGGCGCGCGAGCATCTCCGGTTGCGATGAAGGGCCGCCGTGGTTCTCGATAATGACGTTGATGTCTTCATCGGCGCCGTGTTCGACCAGTTCGCTGAACGTCTCGGCCGAGCGCCGGATCATGGATGTGGTCTTGGCCGGCTCGGTCATCTCCTCGGCGGTGGCACCGACTCAATTGACGCGGATCGAATGGCAGCCCAGGTCGGCGGCGATCTGGATCCATTTGAGGTGGTTGCGGACGGCCAGCCGGTGCTCGGCCCGGTCCGGATGCGCGAACGACCCCTCATCGTCGCACATGATCAGCAGCGGCTTGACCGCGTGTTTCTCACATTCGGCCCGCATCCGGCCCACGTAACCCCCGGTCGGGACCTCGAACAGGGTATTGACGAACTCCAGACCGCCGATCCCGAACTCCTCGCGCAGCAGGCGCGGCGCGTCGATCATCTTGAACTCGCCGCCAAAAACCGACTTGTGCAGCGACCAAGCCGCCAGCGAAATCTCGAAGACCCGCTGCTTGGGTCCGCCCACTCGAGCCTTGCCGCCGCCGACGCAGCCCAGCAAACATGAACCGATCGCGGCTCCGACCGCGCTGTTCAGTAATTCGCGGCGCGTCAAATCCAGATGGCCTTTCAAGGATCCGATCTCCTGGGGGCTACTTCCGTTTGAGCCACGGCATGTTGGAGCGCACCTCGGCACCGACTTTTTCGATCGGGTGTTCCTGTCCCAGACGCCGCCGGGCCTTGAAGCTGGCCATGTTGGCCTTCGCCTCGAGGATCCACTCGCGGGCGAATTGGCCGCTCTGGATCTCGTGGAGGATTCTTTTCATCTCGGCCTTGGTCTCGGGACCGACCACGCGCGGACCACGGGTCAAGTCCCCGTACTCGGCGGTGTTTGAGATCGAGTGGCGCATATTGGCGATGCCCCCCTCGTAGATCAGGTCGACGATCAGTTTGACCTCATGGCAGCACTCGAAATAGGCCATCTCGGGGCTGTAGCCGGCCTCGACCAGCGTCTCGAACCCCGCCTGGATCAGCGAGGTCAGCCCGCCGCACAGGACCACCTGCTCGCCAAACAGGTCGGTCTCGACCTCCTCGCGGAACGTCGTCTCATAGACCCCGGCCCGCGTCCCGCCGGTCGCCTTGGCCTGGGCCAGCGCCAGCTCCAGCGCCTTGCCCGAGGCGTTCTGGTGGACGGCCACCAGGCTGGGCACCCCGCCGCCCTCCTCGAAGGTGCGTCGCACGAGATGGCCCGGACCCTTGGGGGCCATCATCCAGACGTCGATGTCGGGGGCCGGCTCGATCTGCGAGAAATGGATAGAAAATCCGTGGCTGAAGACCAGCGCTTTTCCGGCTTTGACGTGCGGCTTGATGTCTCGTTCGTAGAGGTCGGCCTGGAGCTCGTCGGGGATCAGGATCTGGATGATGTCGGCCTGTTTGGCGGCCTCGGCGGCCGAGACCGGCTCGAAGCCGTGCTCGACGGCCAGATCGTGGTTGGCCGACCCCTTGCGCTGGCCGACGATAACCTGGACGCCGCTGTCGCGCAGGTTTTGAGCTTGGGCGTGGCCCTGGCTACCGTAGCCGATGATCGCGATCGTCTTGCACGCCAGGTGGGCCAGGTCGGCGTCGTTGTCATAATAGAGCTTGGCCATGGGTCGGTTCTCCTCGCTACCCGTTATGAGTCCTCTTTCGATACCATGTTCGGCATATCACGGTCCGGGCCCTAAACCTAAGTCCCCGCCTGCCGAAGTGCAAGCTAATATGGCGGGGGCCCGCCTCGACCCACGGACAGGGGGTGAAGGACCAGCGAAATCCAGCCACCGGCCAAAACGCCCCTCGGTCCCCAGGCGACTGACTCATTTTTAGAATTAGCGACCTCCGACCGTCTATCATTTTGATACACCTCAAGACCGGAGTACACAATTTTTGTGCATACGTGGTCCCCCAGTTCCGCAGAAGCCCATGAAAACAGAGATATTTTACGAAAAATAACGGCATTTTCGTGATTTTCGACTTTGCCTTGTGCCATGTCGTTTGATGGTACGACACTTGCTATAGAAGCCCGCTTGAGTATCGAAGCGAAGGCGACAGCAACCCTTTCAGATACTCGACAGACCTTAGGAGGATTTGGAAGGCCGTCGTTTCGATTTTTACCAGACAGATGAGCGGGGTCTAGATGTCGCGGCACTCCACGACCAGTTTTGCGTGAACGCCACCTGCTTTGAAGGGGCCCTAATCAACCGGCGCCGCAAGTGCCCCGTTCGAGGTCCCAGCACCCGGCTGTCGGGCGTTTTCGGGGTCGTCGCTTCCGCCAGCGGTGACCATGCCGGTCCCCCCGGTTGACAGGAAGTATCATCTGCCGCCAGGGGGGGGTGAACCCTCGCGTAGCAACTATAAGGGTTCCATAAGCGCTTCCCTCTCACTGGGCCTTATGGTGATCGGGCCGTGATGGTATCAGGTTCTACATCACGGCCCCCTTTTTTTCTCTCGCTCCGGCTTGATGGGGGGGGTCGGCGCGCATACAGCCGCGCGGCATGTTGACAGCCGGGCCGCGCGAGGCTAGCCTCGATCGCCGGTCTCAACCCAATAAACGGGCGCGCATTCGGAGGAGTCGATCTGCGGCGAGAGCCGTCACCAATTCGGAAGTCTATCCCGGCCCGAGAAAAAGGTGTGGATCGGGATCGCGTTGGCCTATACTGTTACGTGGTGAAGTCGTTGTCTCTAGGTTGTACTGGATGGTCTTTTCACCCGTCACCCGATCCCAAAGTCCTGCTCCGTCAGGATCCGACCTCAGGGCCGCTCGCCGGTGTCGACGGGGGTTCAGCGTGCTGGAGTTCATCACGACCGTTGTGATCAGCATGATCCTGGCCACGATTGCCTTCTCGGGCTTTCGGCTTTATGAGCGCGATTTGCCCGCCCGCGCACTCGCCAAACGAATCAATCATGCCTTTTCATCGGCGCGCGCGTTCGCGATCGCGCAGAACACCATCTATTCGGTCCAGATTGACCTGGAACATGAAAACTTTTGGATCGACGAGACCGACGGTCTGGGCAACCCCCTGGTGCCCAAGGTCGTCCGGCCCGAACGGTTCGACGAAAAGGTCCAGGTCGAGTCGGTGCTGTTCGGGCTCAATCCCGCCGATCCGTCCCAGGGGCCGATCCCCATCCGGTTTCTGCCCGATGGGAGCAGCGACGACGTGACAATCTATTTGAAGTTGCTCGGGGCAACCGGCGACGACCCCCATCAGATCCAGACGGTGCGCCTCTACGGCCCCACGGGGATGAGCAAAGTCTTTGAAAACGTAAGACTTCCACTGGCCGCGGCGGATGGACCCACGACATGAACGGCACGACTCGACAGATCACGGACCACGGACCCAATAAGGGGATCAGCCTCATCGAAGTGCTCGTGGGGCTGGCCATCCTGATGGCTGGACTATTGACGGTCGCGGCGGCCTTTCCCAGGATCATCGCCGCCCAGCACGACGCCGAGCTGCTGACCATGGCCGCCGCCCTGGCCCAGATGAAATCCGAGGAAATCCGCCGAGACAACGACCGAAGCGGCGTCTACCTGGACAGAATCCGAAACCTGACCGAACCGACGGTCCCCGTCACGTTCCCCCACGAACCTCGCCTGAGCTACTCCTTGAGCGGCGTTTCGGTGTTGCATACAGGCGATGCCGACCCGGCCGACCCGCGCGCCATGCCCGGCGTGGCTCGCGTGATCATTCGGCTGGCGCCGACGTTCGACCCCGACCAGGATGTGATTTATGAGCTGCGATTCAATTAGCCGCATCTCCAGAACCGAGGCCGACCGCGGGATGTCGATGGTCGAGCTCCTCGTCGCCCTGACCATCGCGTCGGCCTTCCTGTCGGGCGTCTACATGACGTTTATCCAGATCATCAGGGCCCACGACGCGGCCGAGGCCCGGCGCGAGGCCATTCGCAACGCACGCGTGGCGTTGGACCAGGTCGCCGATGATTTCAAACAGCTCGATGCCGTGATTTCCCAGTTGGTCGGCATCGATATAGTCCTCCCGTTCGGCGACGGTCTGGATAACGACGGCGACGGCATGATCGATGAGGAGGTGGTCGACGGATTGAACAATGACTTCACGCCCGACTCGCCCGCGCCGCTCAATAGCGATCGGCATGCCCAAATCGACGACGACCTGTTCGAGCGGCCGCTGTTCGTCAATCGCTTCGACCTGGGCGATGCCGACGTTGACGAAGACGTGCTCTTCGGCCGCGACCTCGTCACGCTGCGCATCCTGCCCTCGGTGCCCACGCCGGAAGTGATCACCAAGACCGTCCGCTATTTCATTGGTGAATTCGACAACCAGGACAACGTCTTATTGCGCCAGACCGAGATTTTTCGCGAGAGCCAGGAGCCCCTGTTTGGCGTCGCGCCGCTGGCCTTCGGCGTGTTGTCGTTCGACCTGTTGTATTGGGACCCCAATGCTGCCCCCGAAAGCCAGGGATGGGTGACCACCTGGAATTCAAACGAGGCACACGTCTTCAATCCACCGCAGCTCTCCCTTCCGGCCAGCGTCTATCTCCGTCTGGCGATGACGGCCGATACGCGCCCGGAGGAACTGACGGCGAACGGACAGCCGGTTGATACGATCGTTGCATGGACCATGGTCAACATCGAGCAGACGATCAATGACGGAAACTTCCCAAGGCCCACGCTATGAACCCCCGTCGATTCAGGACAGCGCGCTTGCTTCACCCCGCCCACCGGCGACGCGGATCGGTGTTTATCATCGTCGTGGTGATCTTGACGGTCCTGGCCCTGCTGGGGATTGCGATGAGCTATTCAACGCGGATGGAGTTGCTGGCCTCGCGCAACTGGGCGAACACCATTCAATCCAAAACCGCCGCGGCCACCGGCTTGCCCGTGTTCCAATCCGGCTCGCCACGAGAGGTCGGGCCGTTGAGCCAAAACTCGCTGGGGCTCGAGCTGTCGAACCCCCTGGAACCGGTCCGGTTGAACTTGGAGCTGTCCGAAGAGGACCGCCGGGCCATGATCAGCGGGCATGCCGCCGTCGCCCAGGCACAAAGGGCCGATCCAGGCCAGGTGCCCCCGCGTTTGGTGAGGTTTATCAGCGGAGCGGATTCGCTGGCTGAAGTGGACATGCAGGACACCTCGGCCCTGTTCAATATCAACGCCGTGGCACCGGTCTCCGAGATAAACATGCTCGGTTCGATTGACCAAGCCGACAACAGGCGCTCCCCGAAGTCTCCGGTCATCGTGAACGTGGATATGCTTGCCCGTTTGATCGCCGGCGTCGCCCAAGCACGTGGAGTAACCCTTGAGGTCGATCCCAAAAAATTGGCCCTCGCGATCGCGGCGAGGCGCATGGGGCCCGATATGCGGCCCGGGCAGGCCGGCCACGATGACAATGCCAACGGGAGCCAGCGCGCGATTGAATGGGCCCAGAAGACCGCCGGCCTGGTCGAGCAACAGCGTATGCAAGGCTCACCCGAACTGGCCGTCAGCCGTCCCGTGGTTCTGGCGCTGCCGGAGGCCCCGATTACGGAAGACGGGCTCGATAATGATTATGACGGGCAGGTGGACGAGGGCAACGAGGGGGTGGATGAACCGGGGGAAATCCCGACCGACATGCGGGTCGGTCCGGTTGGGGACGACCGTCCCTACCATTCGCTGGGTGAGTTGATGTCGATCCCCGGAATGACCCCGGCGCTGTACCGGGCCCTCGCCCCACACCTGACGGTCCTCTCGGTCTCCTACGCCGCCTTTGATCTGTCTCAACCGCTAGGCAACGGCGCCGCGTCCAATCTGGGGTTCCCTCAGGTCGACCCTAACACGGCCTCGCCCGAGCAGATGATGGAAGTTCTGCACCGGCGGTTGCCCGACGCCCCCAAACCCCTGTTGGCCCAATTCGCGGTCAACCTGGTCGACCGCCGCGACGAGGACCAGGAGCCAACCAAATTCGCGTTCGAGAACCACGATTACCACGGGTTCGAAATCAATCCCGTGATCAACGAGGTCTGCCCCGATACGTCATCCTTCGATGAGCAGGGCGACGATGGCCAGTACATCGAGCTGCACAACCCGTATTCCCACACCATAAACCTTTCGGGCTGGAAGATCAGGGGCGCGGGACCGGAATTGAGCTTGCAGGGCTCGCTGCCCGCGGGCGGATACTTGGTATTGACCGATGATTACAATAATCAGCTCGATCCCACGCCCGAACACGCGCCGGGGCAGGGATCGTTTTACAACATCTTCAGCGTGGTGCCGACCGGCCCCCACAAACGGCTGGAAGAGTATATACAGCTTGACCTGATCAATGAGTTCGGGGAGGTCAAGTTGATCAATCCGCGGGGCCGGGAGGTCGACGTTTTCGCCTATGAGGACGGCCGCTGGACGGGCGCGCCAAAGTCGTTCCAGCGCGATGATCCCCGACTGCGCGCTTCGCTCAAGGCAATGGCCTCCCCCCTGGCGCCCAACCGCGTGCTCGACAGCAAATCCCGGTTGTCCCAGGCCATCGGAATTCAGGAGAATTGGCAGGATCAACCCTTCCGCGGCGCGTTGGAGACCATGCTGGTCAGTTCCGCGTTCTACCGGCCGGACCCCGAGGGTGACGGGCCGCGGATCCACGGCGCTCAGCTCCCCGTGCTGAACGCGTCGCGCTCCGATCAGCTCGACGTTCGCATCGTAGACTGCTTCAGGATCGGCGCGATCATACCCAAGCCTCTCCGGAACGCCCACACACCAGAACCGGTGCGGGTCAGCACCATCGGGGCGCGCAGAGACGCCTCGGGTCGGCAACGTCGGCTCAACCAACCGATTGAGCCGCCACGGTGCTTCGTAACACATGGCCGGTTCAACCTGAACACGGCCTCATTGGGCGTCCTATCAACCCTGCCGGGCATGACGCGAAATCTGTTGGCGCGCATCCACGAATCGCGCATGTTGCTCGATCAACTTCAACTTGGATATCAGAACGTTGCGCTGGAGGGACTCAACTCCGAACAGGCTTGGGAGGACCGCAATCCCTTGCTGTATCCGCGTTGGCGCAACTTGTCGGATTTCCTGCTCGATGAGGTGATCTGGGCCGGGCGACCACTCTATGACCGTCTCGATACGGCTTATCCCTTTGCTCGGCTGATCACGACCCATTCCGTGTCGATCCAACTCAATACCACCAGCCGTCCGGCCGCCCCGCCCGACACGCTCCAACGGGGGCGCCGTCCCAGCGTGGCGCGCGCCGAACGCATCCTGATCGGCGACCGCGGCGTGATCGAGATGATTGGCTTCCGCTATCACCGGTCACACCTGACGGCCTTCGGCGATCCGGACCTGCGCTACTCAATGCCCGTCGCCGCGACGGCCGTGCAGCAATTCCTGACCGATCAACGCCTGGCCCCGCGCCCGACCGGCGCCGTCTCGACCGCGATGGCGGCCCGCCGTGAAGTGTCGATTAATCGCACGGCATCGACGGGCCCGCGCTGAATCCGTATACCCTTCACTGCAACGGCAGAGTGTTCTCTGGGGCGAAGCGGGTCATGTTGCGCATGGGGGCCTGCGTTCCCTTCAGATGGTCTCGTTGATAGAGAAGATACACGCCGGTTTGAGTCGTGCGCGGGCTGATGTCGATGATCGTGCTGCCCCGGAAGGTCAGCGTGTATTCCTTGGGCGGCACATTCTTGCCGTCTTTTTCCTCATCGAAGATGAGATACTTGTCGATCGTTTCTTGTAATGGAAATTCGAGCGTGATCTTCGAATTTTTCGTTAGGTTTGTGATCATGAGGCGCCGCCCCACTCGCGTCGGGCGAACCGGCCGGCCGTCGACCGAACAGGTTATGGTCTCGGGTCGAATCCACGACGGAACGCGGACCAGCGCGGTGCGCGCTTTCTTGTTGTGCAGCACGACCTTGCCCTCGTAGGGCAGGTAACTGTCGATGTCCATCCAGTCCGAAGCGCGGTTGAGAAACATGTTCACGGTCGCTACGCCGCCGTCGAACCGCGTGATGCCGTGCCAGGCGTAGTAGAGGCCGATGGCACCGTTGGCCGTGCAGCAAGTCCCCGAGGCCGCGTTCGTATATGTCTTATAGCCCTGATTGAACGAGCCCATATAGCGCTTGAGCACCTCGTCATGTTCCGGGCCGACCTCCGCGGCGCGGCGCATGAGGTCCAGGTCGACCATCTGATGCGTGCCAAGGTGATTCCGCACGATTGCATCGACGTCATCCCAATAATCGCCAAGCCCGGCGTCGGTCAGCTTGGCCGCCAAAACCACGATGTCCGCCATGCCGCAAGTCTCGTCCACCGAATGATAAGGCGCGTGGCGGCGGTATTTCTCCGGCAACGTCCACGACGGGAACCAGCCCATGCGCACGATGCCGTTGCGGACGGCGTGATCGTAGCCCTCGCGGACGATCTGTTTGAGCCGGGCGTCGTCCTCGGCCACGGCCAGGTCGAGCATGGCGTGCAGGTTGGTAATATTGCCGTGCACGTGACCGGCCCAGATGCCGTGCTCATGGCCGGGGTAGCCGTCCTCACTCGTGTCCTCCCACATGCTCGGCTTCATGACGAACCGGCCGACTTTCCTCGCAACCTCCATGGCCCGCTCGTCGCCCGACATCTCGTAGTACTTCACCAACGCCCGATACGATTGCGATTCTTCAAACTTGACCGAGCCTTCGTAGCCCTGCTGGTCGAAGCTGGGCTCCTCGGGAGGCTTGTAGGGAAAAGCCGGTTCGTGGCGCAGCGTCCAGTTCCACGAGCCATCGGGATTGCGGCTGCATTCGGGGGGGAAATAGGCGCGGTCCTCAACTTCAATGGCCGCCTCCTTCAATCCGTCGCAGACCAGCGCGATCCAGTCGCGCCAGGCGTCATTCCCGTCGCGTTCATACCAGAGCTGCATCGCCAGCATGGCCAGTCCGTTGAACCACGGCAGTGAGGTGTTCTTCGGATGATGGAAGTCATGGTCGGGATAATAGATTTGGCCGTCTTCGCCGGTCTGATCGAGCATGGCGCGCATCATCTCGATCTCGACGTCCAGGTTGAGCCGGCTGCCGCTCATCGTGCGCATCATCGGCAAGGCGCGGACGTTCTTGCACAGGATGTCCCAGTTGCCACCCTTCGAGACTTCCAGCTTGCCGGGTCTGAAATTCAAATCTATCGTGGCATAGTATTTGTCCGGATTGACGTTGTGGGTCAGCACATTGACCGAAAACTCGGCCCTCCGGGCCAAGTCCAGCGTATCGGGAACCTCGGCTTCATAGTATGCGCCCTTCGGCTTGATCGACTCGATGACCAGGACATCGTTCGGGTCCAGTGGTGCGCCTGTTGTCGAGCTTAATTGGCCGATCAAAACCCACGTGCCGATGACAAGACCACACCTGAAGCAATCAACCATAACGGCGACTCCTATATCCTTTTTGGAGATCTAACGAGGCGAGCGTTTGTTGCCTACCGATGATACTCGGTTCGTGGACGCATGCTCAATGGTTGAAACTCAATCCCGAGCCACCTTGACCATCGCCGGGCGCAGGAGTTTGCCTTTGAGCGTGTAGCCTTCTTGGAAGACCTCGGCGATGTGGTTCTCGGGGAGGTCGCCGCCGGGGCCGGTGGTGACGGCCTCGTGCAGGTTGGGGTCGAAGGGTTGGGCCTGGGACTCGATTTTCTCCAGGCCGCCGGCCCCCAGCGCGTCGAGGAACTGTTTTTGGACCATGCGGACGCCGTTGAGCAGGGCGTTGATCGACTCGCCGGGATTGGTGATCGCCCGCTCGAAGTTGTCCAGCACCGGCAGGAGCTGCTCGACCAGGTCTTTATTGGCCAACTCGATTTTCTGGGCCTGGTCGCGCTGGGTGCGCTTGCGGAAATTCTCAAACTCGGCCTGCTTGCGCAGCATTTGATCGCGCAGTTGTTCGATCAGCTTCTGGGTCTCGTCGGTCGGGACGGCGCTGGGGGCCGTCGAGCCGAATTCATGGACCCGCGCGCGGGTTTCGATTTCAGTCAGGCGATATCGCCGGCGCCTCAGTCGCCGTGCCAGCCTGCGGTCGGATCCGTTGTTTCGAGCGCTCATGGGGTTCAATTCCTCGGGCCGCCGGGAGGGGTCAGGGGGGTTCCGGCGGGGGGGGGGTAATAGGGGCTATGACCCGCCTCGGGGCCGCGCCGTCGGGTGGGCGATGGGCCGGCATGGGCGTGTCCAGCCCAAACTTGTATCAGAATCCACATGCCAGTTTCAAGCCCCAGCCTCGGCTCGCAAACCCCGGCTCGCGCCCTAGGGGAAACGCGCCCGCGCGATAGCCTTACAAAATTCCATGCGAGGTGATATATCACCTATAATGTTGCGTGCACGAGGGCAAGTGTCGTCCTCTTTGGGAATTGGCGTGTAGAGCTTCGCCGGGAATCGCGCGGGGGGACTGGCCAGCCCGTGCATGTCGGCGTCTCTGCATTCACCGGCGGTCGGTGGGACCGCACCGGCTGGCTGCGGGTTTCGAATCGACGAGAAACGGGTCGAGAACGCCGTAGAGTTCTGGGAATACGAATAAACGCTAGAAAAGGGTCGCTTCATGAAGCTGGAACCGGTGCGGCTTGGGATCATTGGCGCGGGCGGGGCGGTCCGGCGGCTGCATCTGCCCGTCCTGCGCCAGACGACGGAAGAATTCCGGATCGTGGGCGTGGCCGGCCGGAGCCGGGGCAACGCCGAGGAGGTCGCCCGGGAGGCGGGAGGGGCGGCGATCTATCCGAACCACGATGCCCTCCTTGCCGATTCTCGGATCGAGGCCGTCCTGGTCGCGGTCCCGATTATCGAAAACGCCAGGATTATCCTCGACGCGTTGCGTTCCGGCAAGCACGTGTTGGCCGAGAAGCCGATCGCCGCGACGGCGGAGCAGGCCCGCGAGGTGGTCCGGGCCGGCGCGGGTTGCGGCGACAGGATTTTGGAGATCGGCGAGAATTTCCGCTATCGCGCCGATATCCTCGAGGCCGCCCGAATTGTCAGGGAAGGACGGATCGGCGAGGTCTTCGCTTTCCAGGTCCATGTCCAGTTCGATTTCGACGACGAGAAACGCCAGGTTTGGACCGGTCGGAGCTGGCGCCGCCAACCCGAGCATGCCGGCGGATTCTTGCTCGATTCAGGGGTCCATTCGGTCTGTGGCGTGCGCGAAATTCTGGGTGAAATCGTACAAGTTTACGCCCAAACCCTGGACCGCCACCCCACCATCGGCGGGCCCGATACCTTATTGATGCAACTCACGCTCGCGGGCGGTGCCATCGGCCACTATTTCTCAACTTACACCGCCCGCGACGATCACGAGACCGTATTTGATTTGGTCGCTTTCGGAAGCCGCGGGACGCTACGGCTGACCGAGGGGAAGGTCATCTGGAACCGCGAACGGGGAACCGATCAGCGCGTCCACGAACCGGAAGATTACGACCGGGGCTACCCGGGCCAGTGGGCGAATTTCTACGGGGCGATTCGCCGCGGCGAGGCCGTGATCTCGACGGCACACAAGGCCCTGGTCGACCTGTTGGTCATCGACGCGGCCTTGCGCTCGGCCGCCGGCGGCCGGAGCGAATTATTACAAGCGAATGAAATCCGAGAAGACCGGCCCCCGACGGCGCCGGGGAGACCGTGAATCCGATCTTGGCCCGGCGGCCACGTTCATTCGCCCGCCCAGACCGTCCGCTGGTCGGGCGGCGGCGGGGGTCGTTTCCCACGGCACGGGGCGAGTGGTTCGTTTCCTCATATACAATTGCATATCCTTGAGATACAATCCGAAGTTCATGTCATCTATCAGGGATGATCCATTCGTTTGTTGGAGGAGATTGTCGATGTGTCACCGTGTCGCGTTTGTCGCTGCCTTGTTATTCGCGCTTACCTTTCATTCGAAGGCGGAGCCGACGGAATCGGCCGCTGAATCCGCGCCGATGGAGGAATGGCGCGACCCGGTTTTCAAGTCGGCGAGGATCGCCGCGCCCATGTTAAAGGGCGAGTATTATGAGGCGGAGGCGCCGGACACGCTGGATCTGATCGAACGAGCCGAGTATTCGATCAATGCCCTGACTCGCCTGCTCGAGCCGAAATACGATTATACGCAGAACTCCTTCGTCGAGTTTCGCGCCGACCCGCCGACCCTGATCATGGGTCACGGCGGCCTGACCAATCTGAACCCCAAGTGGATGGAGTCCATCGGCCTGATGCGACTGATGTCGGGCAGCACCACCAACATCGAGAGGGATGGCCGAATAGTCGAGAGCCTGATCCACAATACGGCGCCCGACGGCCTGACGTATCAGCCCGTGGATCATCCGGGCGCGTTTTACGATGACTTCACCAGGGAACAGGGCAAACCGGCGGCCGATATGTTCGGCGAGGGCCGGCAACTGTTGGCCCTGTCGGTTTGGACACAGCTCTCCTCGAACCCGATCTTTCGGGAGATCGCCGAGCGTAAGATCGAACGGCTGCTCGAAATCGCCGTCCCCAAGGGTGACGCGCTTTATTACCGCCTGGGACGGGGTTACTACCCGGGCCAAAAGGACGCCGACAAAGTCGAGATCTATGCGATCACCGACCACGAGGTCACCAAGGACAATGTCGGCATGGTCGGCACGGCGGCGTATCACACCGTCGGGACGGCCGCGATGGGGGCGGCGCGTTATTACCTGGTCACCGGCCACGAACCCGCCCTGAAACTGGCGCGCGGGATGGCCAATTATATCAGGAACGAAGCGAAAGTGATTGACGAGGACGGCCGCTGGCACGGTTGGCATTTCCATATCGTGGCCGCCGGGCTGCTGGGGGCGCTTGAGTACGCCGCCGCGGCGAATGACCGGGAGATGCTCGAATGGAGCCGGCGGGCCTATGAATACGGGAAAGTGATCGGCGACCCGATCCTTGGGTTCTACGCCGGGATACCCGGCTGCGGAGAATGCGAATATAACCCCGCCGCCGAAGAATGCGGCAAGGACCACGCGCGTGATTTCTCGGAACCGTGTTCCATTTCCGACATGATGATGATCGCGCTGAAACTGACGCGAGCGGGAATGGGGGACTATTACGAGGACGTCGAGTATGCGATGCGCAACCTGTTCCTCGAACAGCAGGTGATTGATCTTGGATTCCTCGAGGATTTCCCCCAGGAGATTTCCGATAAAATCGATTTGAAACCCACGGCGCCCGATCCGCTCCAGATGAGCACGGGAAACGCGGCCGAGCGTGGGGTCGGTTCGTGGGTTTGCTCCACGGTCGGCCAGTGGTATCTTGGCCAGCCCGGCCCTCAGGCCTGCTCCTGCTGCTTGGGGAACGGGGCGCGGGCGCTGTATTACGTTTGGGACAGCATCATGGATTCGGCGGGCGAGGACTTGCGGGTCAACATCCTGATGAACCGCGCCTCGGCGTGGGCCGACCTCGACAGCTATCTGCCCTACGAGGGCAAAGTCGTGCTGAAGATGAAACAAGCAAAGAACGTCCACGTGCGCATCCCAAGTTGGACCAAGGACGGCGAGGTTTCGTGCGCCGTCAACGGCGAGTCGCGGCCGTTCGAGTGGGAGGGGCGATACGTTAATGTCGGTTCGACCCAGCCGGGCGACGTCGTTTCGGTCGAGTTTCCGATGCGCGAGGAGACGCTGTGGCGGCCGATCAAATCCGTCGTGTATAAGACGCAGCTGCGCGGGTTTACGGTCGTCGCCCTCGAGCCGAAGCCGAAGATCACGCCCTTGTTCAATCGCGACCAGTACAAGCAAGACAAGACGCCAACCCACAAAGTCGTTCGCTTCGCTTCGGCGAAGGAGTTAGTGTGGTAGAGTCGTTCGCGAACACGCCGGGAAGCACCATTTCGTATTCGAGGCAACCAAAGGAGAACCGACTTGAATGATCAAGCTGTAAAACCACGTTTCTCGACCATGCGGCTAAACCTACCGGGCGGCACGGTTCTCGCGCCAATGGTCCTTTGCGCGATGATTCTGATCGCCTTGGCGGGCCAACCCTGGGCCGCGGCGGCCGGCGAAGACGACGTCGTCAAAGAGACGGTGATGATGCCGACGCGGGACGGGACGCGACTGAAAACCAACATCTACCGCGATCCCAATCTGTCCGGACCCCTGCCCGTGCTCCTGCTGAAGACCGCTTACGGAACCGATCATGGTTTCGACGCCCAGGCGCGGCGGGTGGCGGCGCGGGGTTACATCGGCGTGACTCAGGACAGCAGCGGTCGATTCGGCTCCGAGGGCGAGTATAACGTCTACTGGGGCGAGCCGCCCGACGGCTTCGATACGGTCACCTGGATCAAGGAACAGCCCTGGTGCGACGGCCAGGTGGGCATGTGGGGCGGTTCGTACATGGGATCGGTCCAGTGGCTGACCGCGTGCACCGGAGCGCCACTCGATGCGCTCGCGCCATCGGCTTCGTGCAGTTATTTCTACCACAACGTTTATAACATGGGGGGCGTGATCATTCTGGCGCTGGTGCGGGCGGGGTTTGGCGCCAACGTCTACGGTCCACCGCCCGAAGCGGGACAGTCGCCGCTGTGGCCGCAGTGGTATCTGACGCTACCGCTGATGGATTTCGATGACGTGGTCGGATACGAAGCCCCCATGCAGATGAACATGGTCAAACACAACACGCCCGACGGCTTCTGGCGCGAGACCGACGCACGGAACTTCGAGGCCATGGATTTCCCCGCCCAGCACATCGTCGGCTATTATGACTTCATGTGCTTCGGCTCGGTCTACGCTTATCAGGGGATGCGCAGCCGTTCGGCCTCGGCCCACTCGCGCAACAACCAGCAATTGATCATCGGGCCCTGGGACCACGGCAGGGCCAGGAAGGTGGGGGACGTCGATTTTGGCGAGGCGGCCATCGTGGATGACCTGGCGGAGAACTTAGATTGGTACGACCGCTGGTTCAAGGGCATTGGGGCCGATAAGCCCTATCCCCGGGTGCGATACTTCGTGATGGGCGAGAACGTCTGGCGCGAGGCAACCGAGTGGCCGCCGCCTGAATCGACGCTGACGCCATTTTACCTCCACTCCGGCGGCGAGGCCAACACCCGCGGCGGCGACGGCCGAGTCGAGCGCGGGGCGCCCTCGACCGAGCAGAGGGCCGATCAGTTCGACGCCAATCCGGCCAACCCGGTTCCCAGCGCCCCCGCCCACGGCACAAAACACGTCGACGGTTTCGGACCCTACGACCAGCAGGCGGCGCAGGATCGCGAAGACGTCTTGGTTTTCCAGACCGAGCCGCTGGAGGAGCCGCTGACGTTTGCCGGGATGCTCAACGCGGAGCTTTACGTCTCCACTAACACGCCCGACGCCGATTTCGTGGTCAAGGTCGTCGACGTGCACCCCGACGGGTTCGCTCATCCCCTGGCGAACGGAATCCTGCGGGCCAGCGCGCGTGAATCGCTGTCGGAGCGCAAGCCGCTCAAGCCGGGTGAGGTTTACCTGCTCGACGTCGATCTCGGCCACGGCGCGGCCACGGTTTTTCCCGGCCACCGGCTCGCCATCCAAGTCCAGGGCAGCCACTTCCCCGTCTGGGAACGCAACGCCAACACCGGCGAGGGGCCGTTTGGTGGGAAGACTTTGGTTTCGACCCAGACCGTGTATCACGACCCGCGTCGTCCATCACGGATTCTGCTGCCCCTGGTTGATTAACCTGCGCATATCATACACATTGGCATGTATCTCTTGAACTCTCGCGGTCCGCGATAACGTTACGCTGATCACGGAATTCCTTTGAGGCTCGCGAGAGACTCTGGTACAAGATACCGTTCTGGCAGTCACGCGAGTTGGCGCCGATCGCGGCGGGGAAGGCCGCGCTTATTTTTGTCCTGGACGTCAGCGGGGGAAATGACCCATTTGCAAACAGAACAACGAACCTGCTATTGCGCGGAGGTGAACACCGGCCACGTCGGCGCGGAGGTGCTCCTGAAGGGTTGGGTGCAGAATCGGCGGGACCATGGGGGGGTGCTGTTTATCGACCTGCGCGACCGGACGGGATTGGTGCAGATCGTCTTCGATCCCGAAGAGTTTAGCCCGGAGCGGTTCGAGCGGGCGACGCATCTGCATTACGAGGACGTGCTGGCCGTGCGCGGCCGTGTCCGCCCGCGGCCCGAGGGGACGGTGAATCCCAACCTACCGACCGGCGAGATCGAAGTCCTGCTGTCGGACTATGAGATCCTTTCGGAGGCGGCGACGCTGCCTTTCCCCGTGGACGAATATCACCAGGCGGGCGAGGACCTGCGGCTGCGTTACCGCTACCTCGACCTGCGCCGGCCCCAGATGCAACGCGTCCTGACCGAGCGGGCGCGCATGAACCGGATCATCCGCCGCAGCCTTGACGCCGAGGGGTTCGTCGAGGTCGAGACGCCGTGCCTGACCCGCTCGACCCCCGAAGGTGCTCGCGATTTCCTGGTGCCCAGCCGCCTGGTGGAGGGGTCGTTCTATGCCCTACCTCAATCGCCGCAGCTCTTCAAGCAGCTCCTGATGGTCAGCGGCCTGGACCGTTATTATCAGATCGTGCGCTGTTTCCGCGACGAGGACTTGCGGGCCAATCGCCAGCCTGAGTTCACGCAGCTCGACGTCGAGATGTCGTTCATCACGCCCCAGGACCTTTTCGTGATCATGGAACGAATGATTACGGAACTGCTGCTCGAAATGAAAGGCGTGGAAGTCAAGACGCCGTTTGACCGGCTTCGGTTCGACGAGGCGATGGACCGCTTCGGCAGCGACAAGCCTGATCGGCGCCTTGGGATGGAGATCGCCGACCTCACGCGGGCCATTGAGGGCGGGGGCTGCGACTTTAAGGTGTTTAAAGCGATCCTTGAAGAAGGCGGGACGGTGCGGGCGATGACCGTGCCGGGTGGAGGCGCGAAGTATTCGAATACCCAGCTCAAGCCCGGTGGCGAACTCCCCTCATACGCAGCGCGCCACGGGGCCAAGGGCCTGGCCTGGTTCCGCGTGGCCGAGAAAGAGGGCACCGCGGTTCTGGACTCCTCGATCAGCAAGTTTTTCCAGCCCGTCTGCCAGCAGGCCATGATCGAGGCGACCGGGGCCGGTCCGGGCGATTTGATCCTGATCGTGGCTGACAAGCGAAATACCGCGCTGACGGCCTTGGGGCAGTTGAGACTGAAACTGGGCGCGGACCTGGATTTGATCGACCGGGACCGATTCGATTTCTGCTGGGTGACCGACTTTCCGCTGTTTGAGTGGAACGAAAAGAAAAAGCGGTGGGACTCGATGCATCACCCCTTCACGATGCCCCACGGCGAGGACTGGGACAAGCTGGAGAGCGATCCGGGCGCGGTCCGGGCCTTGGCCTATGACATCGCCCTCAATGGGGAGGAGATCGGCGGCGGCTCGATCCGTATCCATCGCAGCGACTTGCAGCAGCGGGCGTTCGCGGCCTTGGGCATCGGCGAGGAGGAGGCCCAGGAGAAGTTCGGGTTTTTGTTGGAGGCGTTTAAATACGGGGCGCCCCCCCACGGCGGGATCGCGTTCGGGCTAGACCGGATCGCGATGATCCTGCTGGGACTGGACTCGATCCGCGACGTGATCGCCTTCCCCAAGACCCAGACCGGCTCATGCCTCATGACGGGCGCCCCGTCGCCGGTCGACGATGGCCAGCTCGAGGAACTGGCCCTGCGTTCGTTGGCGCGGAAGAATGAAGAATGAAGCATGAAGAAGATGAGATCCGGCTGTTCGGGCAAGTGAAGAAGAAGGCCCTCATAATATGTGGCCTGATTGTTCTCACGGAAATTGTATTCCCCTTTCTTTACGTGAATGCCTATTTTAAGTACCTGTCAGCCGACGGTCTCGTCTTGTGGGCGGGATTCTTTACGACGACCACGCTTCGATACCTCTTGGCCCCCTTTGCGGTAATCTTGAGGGTTTTCCGGTACTCGCCGCTGCTTATTCTCCTGGTTCTTTATATTTGTGTTGCGAGAGAGAGAGACGTGAATGGATCGGGACCAAGAAGGAGCAGACAATGCATTTGATTTCTTTATTGGCCGTCGTTTGTTTTTGCGGCGTCGTCATCTTGCTGATCGTCAAGGTCAATCGAGCGTGTGACGCCATTGAATCGATGAACCGCACGTTGCAGATGATCGCCTATGACGTCAAGAGATTGAGCGGGCACGATCAGGATGAACACAGGCGGGCCGAATTGGAATAACGGGCCGGGCGGCAATAGTCTATCATTGAATCAGTCGATCATTGCGCTGATGCGTTTCTAAGCGCTTCGAAGCTCCGATGCCGGTGAAATTGAATCCCAACGACGCATTGCTCATGGTCGTCGACCTCCAGGAGAGGTTGTTGCCTTCCATTCACGATCGGGAGGAAATCGTTCGGCGCGCGGTGGTGATGATCAGGGCGGCGCGGATCTTGGAACTGCCGATCATCTGGACCCAGCAGTATCGCAAGGGTTTGGGCTCGACCGAGGCCGCCATCGTGGAAGCGATCGGCGACGCGGCCGAGCCGATCGAGAAGTTGGCGTTCGGCTGCCTAGGCGACGAGGACGTGGCGGCGGCGGTCAAGGCCCTGGGCCGTTCGCAGCTCATCCTGTGCGGCATCGAGGCGCACGTCTGCATCCTCCAGACGGCCCTGCGGGGGATCGAGCTGGGTTGGGAGGTCTTCCTGGCCGAGGACGCGATCGGTTCGCGCCGCCCATCGGACCGCGAAACAGGACTGCGCCGCCTCATGCAAGCCGGAGCAATCCCGGCCACGGTTGAAATGCTTATCATGGAAGCCTTGGGCGTGGCCGGGGGGGGGGGATTTAAGGCGATTCTGCCGTTGTTGAAGGAAAAGTAGTCGGGTCTCGGCTTATTCGGGTTTCGGGTAGCGGGTTGCGGGAGAACATCCTTTATGTAGGTTGTGTGTTCGATACAAATGGCGGACGGAAACTTGGACGCACCATTGGATTGTTTGGCGATTGGGGCGCATGCGGATGATGTGGAGCTGTTTGCCGGGGGGACGGTGGCGTTGGCTTGTCGGCTGGGGCGGCGCGTGGGGATCGTTGATCTGACGCGGGGGGAGATGGCCACTCGCGGGACGCCGGAGGGTCGGGCCGAAGAGGCGCGGTCCGCCGCCGCCATCCTTGGCATCCAGGTTCGGGAGACGCTCGATCTGGGGGACGGGGAGCTCGCCAATCACAATCCGAACCGGCGGCAATTGGTCGAGGTGATTCGGCGCCTGCGGCCGCGGCTGATCCTGACACACTGGCGCGAGGACCGTCATCCCGACCATCGCCGCGCTCATGAGTTGGCGCGGGACGCGGCATTCTTTTCGTACGTGGGCGAGTTTCCGGCGGCGGGCGAACGCTGGGAAGTCGAGGCGCTGGCTTATTTCCTGGGCAACACGCTCGAGCCTGAACCGCGTGTTGACTGGGTTGTCGATATCGGTGCGGCGATCGAGACGAAGCGGGCGGCGACCGAGGCATACAAGACCCAGTTCTTTGGGGACGCGGACGAGGCGGATGATCGCAAGGCAACCTATATCTCCTCGCGCGATTTCTGGGAATACTTTGACCGTCGTAGCCGGCTTTGGGGGCACTTGATCGATGCCGACCACGGGGAGCCGTTCATGCTCGATCGGCCGGCGCACGCGGGGCATCCTTTGGTCGAGTTGGTTGGGGTTGGGCGTGAGTAGTGTTTGCTACGTTGTGTCGGTTGTGGTGGTTTCTTTGTGAAGTGCTACGATTTGTGATTCTTGCGGGGCTGATCGATTACGATTTACGAGCACGAGCACGAGCACGATAAGACTTGGACTTGAATCACTTGGAGGTGGATGGTGTCGCGGGTTGTTGTCATGCTCCCCACCTATAACGAGGCCGAGAACATCGGGGCCCTGCTCGACGCCCTGCTGGCGCTGGAGCCGGCGGTGGAGGCGTTGGTCGTCGACGATGATTCGCCCGACAAGACCTGGCTGATCGTCCAGCAACGGATGGAGCGCAGTGAGCGGCTGCATCTGCTTTACCGGACCGAGGAGCGGGGTCGCGGGACGGCGGGGATCGCGGGGTTGTGTCAGGCCTTGCGCATGGGGGCCGATTTCGTCCTCGAGATGGACGCGGACTGGTCGCACGACCCCAGGTTCATCCCCGGCCTGATCGAGACGGCCATCCGCGAGCAGGCCGACGTGGTTATCGGTTCGCGCCTGGTGGCCGGGGGCGGCGAGCACGGGCGAGGCCGGTCCAGGCGTTGGATCACCCACCTCGCGAATCATTATATCCGCTTCATGCTGGGGCTGCGGGTTCGCGATTGCACGTCGGGGTTCCGGCTGTTCAGTCGGCGCTGCCTCGAGAACCTGCCGTGGGACGTGATGCACGCCTCGGGACCGGAGATATTGCAGGAGATCCTGCTGGCGGCCCATTCGCGCGGCTTTAAACTCGTTGAGACCCCAATATCGTTTTATGAACGGCGCCACGGCCAATCGACGTTCAACGGGCGGATTATTCTCCGGTCCTTGTTGGCGATGTGGCGGCTGCGTTTTCGTCCGGGCGAACTGGTTGGCGACCGGGGCGTTGCGGGAGGTGATGGGGCGGCTGATGGTTCGGGTGGAGGGGCCGTGGCTTGGAACGAGATGGAACCGATTCCGGTTGATCCGCTGACCGCGACGGCGCCCCAACCGCCCGAGACACCGGTGGCGCAATCCGGCCCGCAACAAGAAGCAAATGGCGAGGCGATGCCTGGATCGAGGCAACAGGGCGCCCCGCCGGGAGTAAGGCGGACGCGTCGTCAACCCAAGCCCGGCCCGAACGGGTTGGCGGGGGGTTGGGCCCGGCTGATGGAACGACCCGGCGCCCGGATTCTGGCGCGACCGGCCGGGTGGCTGTATGGAATGGGGCGGGTGGCCCACCGGGCGATCCGGGTCCACGGCCCCGGCGGGGTCCAAACGTTGCCGGCACCGGTCATCTGCGTGGGGAATCTGACGGTCGGAGGGACGGGTAAGACGCCGTTCGTTATCATGTTGGCCCGATATCTGAGGCAACATGGCCGGCGGCCGGTCATTTTGAGCCGGGGCTATGGCGCGGTCCGGCGGAGCGATGCCCCGCTTGTGGTGAGCGACGGTCGGCGGGTGTTGGCCACGGCGGCCGAGGCGGGAGATGAGCCGCGGTTGATGGCCGAAGCGTGCGAGGGGGCGCCGGTGTTGATACACGCCGACCGTTTGGCCTCGGGCCGCGGGGCGATGGAGTTGTTCGGTCCCGACCTTTTCATATTGGATGATGGGTTTCAGCATGACGGGCTGGCGCGGGATCTGGATATCGTGCTGTGGGACGCGAGGGACCGGCCCAGCCGGATGCGTCTGCTGCCGGTAGGGCGGCTGCGCGAGGGCTTGGGGGCGCTGGGCCGGGCCGGGGCGGTGGTATTGACCCACGGGGAGCTGCTTGCTCCAGACGAACGGGAGTGGGCGACCGACCGGGTCGTGGCCGAGTTGAAGCGATACGCTCCGGGTCTGGCGATCTTCGAGGCGCATACGAAGCTTAGTGGTTGGCGGGCCCTGGGCGGCCCGACGCGGGGCGAGACGGGGACTGGGGCCGGGCCCTGGCGCGGGCGGCGCGTGCTGCTCGCCAGCGCCCTGGCGCGACCCGAGGGATTCGAGGCGATGATTCGGGCCGACGGGGCGCGCGTTGTGCACCATTTCGCGTACCCCGATCATTACCGCTACACCGAATCGGACTTGGAGGGGTGGCGCGTTCGCATGGAGCGCGAGGGGGCCGAAATGGTTGTCACAACCGCCAAGGATGCGGTGAAACTCTCGGAAATGGAGAGGCTCGATTTGGCGGTCGTCGCGGTTGATGTATCGATGAGCATGACGCAGACGGATAGGTGGCGCGTGTTCTTGGATTCGAGATTGGGCGCGCGGGACCGGGAAGTGGACCGCCGGGAGGGGGCATCGGGTGCTTGGGGATGAGGCGGCCGCTGATTAATTCCAGGTATCTTCGGCGCTGGTCTGAATGGCCGGCTCGGGCGGATGGCAGGGAATCGTGATGAAGAAGCGGGACCCCTCGCCTACTTTAGAATCGATCTCGAGCCGGCCGTGGTGTTGGCTCACCGTCTGGCAGACGAACAGGAATCCCAGGACGTAATGTTCCTTGAATCCCTGGACCTTGGTGCTCTGGACGCGCTCGGCGACGTTTTGCAGCTCGGCCAGCGCGTCGGCGCTGGCGCGGACCTGGTCGTGGATTTCACGCAGGTCCACGAGGATGGACTCGGCGATGCCCGGGCCATTGTCGCAAACCGAGATTGAGAACTCATCGCGTCCGAGGTCGACCGTCGCCTTGAGTTCGATCTTGCCCAGCGCGGGCCTGTTCAGCGTAAAGATCGCATCCACCGCGTTCAGGGCCAGGTTCAGGACCATTCGGCGCAAGCTGGCGCCGTGACAGGTAACCTTGGGCAGACCGCCCGGCGGCAGGATCGGTTGGGCCTGGATCTTCTCCGGCTGGATCTGGTTGATCAGGTTCGCGACCTCGCCGAGGAGCTGGCCGATATCGGACGGCGCGAATCCCTCGTTGGGTTCCTTGCTCACCGCCGCGAACTCGTTGGAGAGGATGTCCAGGTAGTGGATGTTGATGCTTTGGCGGGCCAGCATCCACTTGACTTCCTCCATCCGACCCTGCTTAAGGCAAATCGGCAGAGTGCTGCTGATCCACATCGGGACAAAAAGCAGGTTCTTAAAGCAGTGACCGACCGTTGCCGACAGGTAGCCCGCCGTGGCTCTGCGGGCCAGCTTCAGGCGCGCGCGCTGATTGCCCAGATCGTGCAGCCGGCCGGCCACCAGCAGGGACATCAGGGTGACGACGGCGAGGTCGCGGCGGGTTAACGCATCTGAATCGCCCGGAGTGATCGGGGCGTCCAATTCAATGAAACCGTAACAGCGTTCATGATGAAACAGCGGGCAGCACAGGATGATGCGCTCTTGATCGAAGTTCATCGCGTCGGATTTTCCCATCGGCGAGATTCGGGTGGCGATCGCGGAGACGCGGTCTTGCTCGAACAGGAATAAAAACCCCTTGCGTTCGCTCAGACAGCGATCAAGCAACACCGTCGAGCACATCAGGGCCGAATTGACCTCGTCGGCCACGCCGTAAGCGGCTTCGACGTGCTCTATGACGCAAGTATCATCCTTGGAGACCAGGAACAGGGCGCGCCGGGCCTTGTAGCAGATCCGCAGGCAGCTCTTGCACAAGGTCCGCCCGATCTCATCCACCGTTTCCAGACCGGCCAAGTCGCGGGCCAGACGCACGACCAAACGTAGAGCATCGAACTCCTCGCTCAGACGGGTTTCAAGATCAAGCTCCTGATGTCCCTGCTCAGCCAAGATCTTCTGATCGTGGCGGTCCTTGCTACCCGGCTCGTCCTTTTCGAGGTCGATCGCCTTGACGTAGAGGGTATTGTTGCGACTGGCCAGGCAGACCACGTCGCCGACTTCGAGCGGCGTTTCCCGAGTGTCGTCCTGGAGCAGGATTTCCCGGTCGTCGCGGATCAGGACCGAGCCGTTGGTGCTGCCCAGATCGCAAAAGCGGTACTCTCCCCCGACCAGCCGGATCTGGACGTGGCGGCTCGAGATATCGTCGGGCTGGAGGACGAGGTTGTTGGTTTGGGAGCGGCCGACCGTGAGGACCGGCTGATACCAGTTGAATTCATATTCAGGTGCTTCAGGAGTCTGGACCCTCAGAGAGATCATCACGGATTGCCCTGCCAGCTCTGAAGCAGCTTGACGATTTCCTTGTGGCCTCCCCGCAACGCGGAGCGCGCGGGGGTGTGGCCGCGGTTGTCCGCGGCCTCGGCCCCCTTGGAAAGCAGAAGCTGGACCACCTCTTTACGACCCGCGCGGGCGGTGCCGTGAAGGGGCGTTTGGTTATCGTTGGCCCGGGCGTTGACGCCCGCCCCTCGGGTCAACAGAATGTCCGCGACTTCCATGTGGCCCAGCGTGGCGACCTCGTGCAATGGGGTTTGGCCCTCATTGCCTTTGGCGTTCACTTCGGTGCCCTTGGCCAGAAGCGCCTGGGCGACCCCGTGGTGGCCCCGCCGGGCGACGGAGAGCAGGGGGGAGCGGCCATTGTCGTCGCTGGCGTTGACGTCGGCGCCCTGTTCCAAGGCCTGACGCACCCGGGCCACGTCACCCTGTTTGACGGCGTCGAAAACATCCTCGATCTCGGCCCCGTACCTGCGCAGGATTTCCAGCATCTCCTGATTGCGATGCTTTACGGCGAGTCGGAGCGGGGTATTGCCGAGACGACCGTCCTTGGCACTGACATCGGCACCCTTGCTGAGCAGCAGTTCCGCGACTTCGGGGTAGCCGGCACTCACCGCCGCGAGCAGAGGCGTGGTACCCTGATTGTCACGCGAGTCGACCTCGGCGCCAGCGGCCAGGAGGATCTCCGCGACTTGTTTATGGCCGCCCAGTGCCGCTTCGTGCAGTGCCCGCTTACCGCCCCCCATGGGGGACCGGGCGTTGACGTCGGTCCCCTTGTCCAGGAACATTTGAACGTCTTCGACTTTCCCGGTCCGCGCCGCTTCGTGGAACGTTGAACTGGTCAGGGTAGGGCCACAGGCCGAAAGAATCAGCCCTATCCCCATGGCAAGCGTCAACCACGGAGGACGACAACCTTGCGTCGCCGGTCTCCGAATTACCCTCGTCCGCATCGTTGCCTCTCTCCCAGTACCGAATCTGGTGACATCAGCGGGCCTGAATGCGGGTGAGTGGAGGGCTAGCGGGGCCGGAGGCTGTTGCCCAGCGGTGGGTCGGCTCGTGAGTCCGGCCGTCCCGCGGCTTGCTTTCGGCTCCTTCTAAAGTGAAAAGACATCGACACCCCTCCGCTCCCCATCAGGGCGATGGCACACGTCCGAGTGCGTCAGTCTGGTTCAGTTTTGTCTTATTTGTCAAGCGGCCAGTGGGGGTGGGGTGGGCCGGTGCGGGGGAAATAACTCGACGATCTTGGCGGTCGATTGGGGACGGCCGGCGGGCGTCTCACTCCGGCTGGAAGGTTGAGTTGCGTAGATCTTGGCCTCCCGGGGGGATACCCCGGAGGAAGTCTTGGAAATCATCTGAAGTTTACGCATAATACTGTCACCCGTACGAGAGATGGGGATGTGGTCGCCAGGACCTTCGATGACCACGGCTCCTGCTCGGCGCGGGCGATTTCGCCCTGGCCGGGGCTCTGCGCGTTACGAAGGCTGGCATGTTGTTCGCAACCGCAATGAAAATGTACAGCAAGGTTGATACCTGTCCCAAGGCCGCGACGGTCATCATCGCAACGTTCCACCCGACCAGCACCGCCATGAGACACCAAATCATCCACTTATCGGCCTTGACCCTCGCGCGTTTGGCCGCCTGGACCAGCCGCCGGTAGTAAAGGAAATTGACGAAAAGATATGGAACCAGGCCCAAGAGGCCGTAGCGGGCCAGTTTGCCGACGTAAATATTGACGAAGTCCTTGTGAAGCCAGTGGAAGTTCGTATCATCGGTGCCGGGTCCAATGCCCACATAACCATAGCCCGCCAGCCAGTGCCCCGTCATGCCGCCCCCCAACGCCTCTTCGACAAGGCCGATGCGGTAGTAGGCAGTTTGAGGATTGAGGGCGAGACCCGTGAGGACATGGTAGAAGTGGCGATTGCTGAAAACTTCGACGAACACCATATCGGCCACCAGGGCGACGACAAGGATCGGCCAGAACCGCCGAAACGGGAAGGCGACCAACAGCACCAGGACCACCACGATCGCGAACAGAGGGCCGCTCGACATGGAAGAGCAAGCGCCGACCACGAGCAATCCGAAAACGATCAAGACCACGGGACGCGGCCAGCTCGACCTCGACCAAAGCGCAAGCGCCAGCGGAGCGATTCCCGCGAAGAAAAGCCCGAGAATGATGCTGCCCCCCAACGTGACCGAGGCGCGATAAAGACCCATCCGCATTTCGGATTTGGCGTTGGGATTAGTGACATGCCCAAAACCAAAGTGCTGTTCCATAAACCTAACCGGATTGTGACCGGTTTTGGATTGATACATTGCCATCAGGGCCACGGGGATTCCGACGCAAGCGAACCCCTTGATGACCGTCATCCAATCGTTTCGGGTGCGGATGATCAAGCGCGCGGCAAGATAGACCATGACAGTATCGAAGAACGTGCCACCCTCTCGTTCGAGGAAGACGCGAGCCGGGACAGTTTGTGTAAGAGCGAGGACGTGGCCTAGATAACAGGCCAGGATTCCGGTATCCATCCAGTTCCATTTAAAGCTTCGAAGGAGCCCGCGGCCAAAGATCGCCTTGGCGAGAACAGCCAAGATCACGATGCGCCCCAGGTTGAAGTCAATCGTCCCAAGGGGAACCGTGAGGCTCTGGGAATAGCCGAACAGCGCGACCAGGTAAATGCAGAAACCATAGACCGGTCTGAGGGCCAGGACCAACACCGAGACGATGAACGCGAGCAAAGAAGTGACCGCTATCATGGTTTATCCCCCCGCTGGTTCGCGCGCGACGCACCGTTGGCGGTGCCACAGGCCCTTGCGAATCAATCGGCGCATGGTCCCAAGAATCGACCGAGCCTTCTCCGAGAGCGGAAGGCGCGACCAATCGCGCCAAAGATCGAAACCGGTGAACCTGGGTGTCGGAACCCCTAAGAGCTTCATCCCCAACAGCCTGCCGAAAAGGTTTTTGCGGCGTTCGAGAAAATTGACCTGGGCGGCCTGAACCTGCTGGGCCCCAATTGGTTTGAGCGTCACGTAGCCCGCCTCCATCGCCCCATGCAGGATTCGGCGACCGCGCTCGGAGCACACCACCACGATCGAGCGACCGGGGTCGCCGTTGCCTTGGTATTTGTCCCAGGCGTCCCCGCATGAGAGGTCGGCAAGCCGGCCCAAACCGTCGGGACACAGGTTGCAACGAAACGAGCGCTTCTTGGCCAACTGTGACCAAGCCTGCTGATAGGGGGCGAACTGCTCCTGCGATTTCTCGACAAACGATGAGAACTTCTCCATCTTCATCCCATCGGTGGCCGCCCGGGGTTCCTTGTCGTGCGACACGAGCACGTCCAGATACGGATTAACCTTGATCGTCTCGCGCCGAGGCCCCGAGCCCGACATCCCGTCATTGCCGCTCTCGGCCTGGTCGCCGTTTTTATCCTTGGCGAAGATCTTATGCAACGAGGGCTTCTCCAGGTTCATGTCGATCAGCAGGACCTTATGCTTCTGCTCGCTGCTCAGGGCGGCGGCAAAATTGACGGCCATGGTGCTGACGCCCTCCCCTTTGGCGTAGCTCGTGAAGACCAGCGACACCGAATTGCGCGCGTGACCATTGAGCGACATGACCGTGCGGTATTTCAGCAGGTCAAAGAGGTCGTCAATCTGTTGGGGTCGGCGCGAACGAGCAGTCTTGCTCTTAACGCGCGGTTGTGTATATGTCATGGGCCTCATGATGGATGGGGCGTCGCAGATCATTCAAAGCACTTCCTTAGAAGGGTCCGGAGAGAGTTACACTCTCTGCTTGCAGCCTTCGTCGCTGAGGCATCGCGATTAAAACTGGAAGCCCCAGTTGCTCTGTAACATCCTCATCGGTCTTTATTGACTGATCGAGGAACTCCATGGCCAGCACCAAACCGACACCGACCATCAGCCCCATAAAACTTCCAAACAAGAGCAGGGCCAGCATCTTGCGAGCCTTTTCTCACTGCGCAAAGGGAGCGACGCCGGCTGCACGAGACGAAGGTTCGAAACGAGGTCCTTATCAAGCGTCGCCGACATTTCAGCGATTCGTTGACTGCTCAGATACTGGCGATAGGATTCTTCAAGCGCCCTGATCTCATGTTCGAGACGACCGATACTCTTCTCGTTGCCAAGCAGGCTATCCAACTGCTGCCCGGCATCTCGAATGTCGGCCTCGAAGGCCCCTTTGCTGATGACCTGCGCCTCGAGTTCGGCCTTGGCCATCGCCACTTCCATCGATAATTCAAGAAAAACGGGATCGACTCCGGCCACCATCGCCGGGAGCGGGTCGCTTTTCTGAGTAGCAATGATGTTCTCAAGCTCTTGGATCTGCGCTCTGACGTCTATGAGTTTAGGGTGGCTATCCTGGTACTTTACCGCCAGCGCGCTTTCTTCTAGTTGCAGGTTCACGAGCTGCTCACCCATCCGCGTCTCCAAGGGACTTGGGGCGCGAAGCGCGACCGGCACGACGGAATCCTCACTGTCGCCGTTGGTCGTGAGATTGTTTAGAGCCCTGATTCGCGCGCGCGAGGCGGCCATTTCCACTTTCAGGGTCCGTAGGTCTCCCTCCAAGTCCCTCAACTTGCCCAACAACAGCTCTTTTTGAGCTTCGACGGACGTGATATTCAGCGTTTGTTGGAGAGTGACCAGTTCTTGTTCCTTCTCTTCGAGTTGCTTGCGCCAAACCTCAGCCATGTCTTCGAAGAATCCCGACGCAATCTGATTGCTGTAATAATCGATGTGCTTCTCTTGGTAGACGTCAACGATCGTGTCCAGAATCCGCTGAGCCTTTTGTGGAGAATCGGAAGCGTACTTCAGGCGCAGCACGGCGTGCGGTTGGGTTGCGTACGTGGGTGTCTTGGCCCTGTATTGCTTGCGGCCCAGCGACCGTTACGACCTTGAGCAATCGTTGCGCAGAATACGGATGAGGTTTGGAATCGGGCAGACGGGGTAAGCGCAGCAACTTGGCAAGCGTGCCCATGGGCGGTCCGGCACACGACTTGCGTTGAAACTATTCCGTCCATCCGTGGATTTAGAGGGGCGCCCAGCGCTCCGACCCGCTGGAGCACAAGACCACGACCGAGCGCAAGAAGAACCCGCGCCAATGCCGAGAGTCAGCATCGGATTGCCGGTCTATAACGGCGAGGATTTCGTCGCCGAGGCCATCGAATGGCTCCTCTCTCAGACCTATGAGGACTTCGAACTCATTATCCTGGACAATGCCTCCACGGATCGCACGGCCGAAATCTGCCGCGACTACGCCCGCCGAGATAGCCGGATTCGTTACCATCGCAACGCGAAAAACATCGGCCCGTGCGGGAATTTCAACGAGGCGTTTCATCTGGCGCGGGGCGAATACTTCAAGTGGGCCGCCCATGACGACTGCTGCGCCCCCAATTACCTGAGACGCTGCGTGGAGGGGTTGGACGGGAACCAAGACGCGGCGCTCTGCCATTCTTTGGCCAGAATCATCGATGACGAGGGAAAGCCCGTAAAGGATTATGACAGCGGGATGCAGCGTTTGACCTCCCCTCGGGTCAAGGAGCGCTTCGCCGAACTCCTCGTCGTCGAACACGCTTGCTTCGAAGTCTTCGGGCTCATCCGCCGCGACGTATTGGAGAAGACCTCGCTGATCGAGAGCTACATGGGATCGGACCGGCTCCTGTTGGCCGAGCTCAGTCTGTATGGTAAACTCCTCACGGTTCCAGAGCGCCTGTTTCTCTCACGTGATCACAGCGATCGACCAGTCCGGATTCCGTCGGAAGAACGGGCCGTGACATGGTGCCATCCCAATCTCAAAACAAAGTTTGCGTTTCCGCATTGGAGATGCGGGGCCAAATACGCTCGATCGATCACTCGAGCGCCACTAACACTGCGAGAGCGCACCAGATGCCTCGGCCATGTCTTTTCCTGGACGTTGAGGAATTGGCGAGTGCTTCGCGGGGACCTGCGCATCGCGGCGGAACGTCTGACGGGAATTTCGCTCAGGTCCCGTTGCGGCTGAGCCACCGGAGATATTCTGAAAAGCCTGACACCGGAAACCTGATCATGCAGATATTGGTAAACATCGCCAATTACGGCGCCAAGAACATGAAGCATCTTGCCAAGCTGCTCGATGCCTATCGTTCGATGCCGTTCGACATCGATATCACAATCAACTCGAATATCCCGAAAGACCTCGGCGACGACGTGGAGGTGTTCGTGGGATTGCCGAGCAAGAATCCCTGGTCGCTGCCTTTCGCGCACCACAAGTTGTTCGTCGATCGCGCCGACGATTATGACTTGTTCATCTATTCCGAAGATGACACGCTCCTGACCGAGCGCAACGGGCGGGCCTTTCTGAAGGCGACCGAAGTCTTGCCCGAGGACCACATCGCCGGTTTCATCCGCTACGAGGTGGGCCCCGACGGGACGCGCTACTACTCGACGATCCATGCCCACTATTTCTGGGACATCGAGTCTCTGCGCGTCGCCGATGATCAAGTCTTTGCCCGTTATACGAACGATCACGCCGCGTGCTATATCCTGACGCGCGCGCAACTCAAGAAGGCCATCGCCTCGGGTGGCTATAGCATGGAGCCATACGAGGGACGCTATGACATGTTGGTGTCGGCCGCGACCGATCCTTATGCGAAATGCGGTCTGAAAAAGGTCGTCGGCATTTCCAATTTCGAGGACTTCTGCCTGCCGCACCTTCCCAATGTCTATATCGGGAAGATCGGCGTCGAGGCGACCGAAATTCATCAACAGATCGAGAAGCTGAAATCCCTCGCCGCGAGCGATGAGACACGGGAACCGCTATTCAAGACCCGCACTGGGTTGAACACCGCGAGATGGGACAAGAGGTTTTACGAACCGTGCCGACGGGATATCTTGGAACTGGCGCCGGCGGGCGCGAAAAAAATCCTGTCGGTCGGCTGTGGATCGGGCGACACCGAGGCGAAATTAACGGAAATGGGGAAGGACGTCACCACGGTTCCCCTTGATTGCATCATCCAAATCTCCGCCGAGCGAAAGGGCCTCAGGACACTTCCACCGGATTTTAAGCTGGCCGGAGAGACGCTGGGCGAGGAGCGATTCGATTGCCTCATTCTTCTCGACGTGCTGCATTTGGTGCCGGATCCGATGCGTATCCTGAACGACTATCTCAAATTCCTGACGCCCGGGGGGAGTGTCATCATTAGCGTGCCGAACTTCGATCATGTTTTCGTCCTTAGAAGGAAACTCGCCGGCGAGGCTGCTTTCCAGAACTTGAACGATGCGCAAGCCTACGAGAAATATGGGAGCCATTCTACAACGCGGAAGAAAGTCGATGAATGGATGCGTCACAGCGGATTGAGAGTCGTGCGGCGTCATCGGCACGTCAATGGACACTACGGGAAGTATGCTCGGTATACGCTGGGGTTGTTCAACGGCAAGCTCAGGGAGAAGATCACGCTTCTCGCCCAGGCGTCCGGCGCCTGAGGACACCCCCCGTTTTCCGCACCTCCGGTTCCTGGCTGGATGATTCCGCCGGGGACACGGGCGCCACCAACCACAACGACAACCACGCGCTGATTTCGCGAGCCGTCGCGGCCCTGATTGCGCCGGATGGTATTACGGATCTCACTCGATCGACGGCACCCGGCCCATTTATCGCTTGATGAACCAAGACGTAATCGAGTAGATAGTCGGAGTGAAGGCCGCCGGCAGGCGGGTCGATCCCGTTATCCGGATAGTGGGATTGACTAATTGGACCGCCTCTGGAGAGCGGTGGCCGTCACTTCCTAAAAGAGAACGGCGAGGTTCTCACAACCGTCGAAAACTGATCCGAGCCTGATCGTGCCGACAACTTCAAAACCCTTGATCGGCATCAACTGCGACTTTTTCGCCGACCGGACGACCGGCGTGGCGGGGGTGCGGCCGCCTTACGTGGAGGCGGTCGCGGCGGCCGGGGGGACGCCGGTCTTGCTGCCGATGCTTCGTGACGCCGACCAAGTCGAAGTGGCGGTCGAGCGGCTTGACGGGTTCGCGTTGATCGGCGGCGACGACCTGTCGGGCCAGCGACTCGGCGTCCCCGGGCTCCCCTCAACCGTCCCGATCGACGAACGACGCGACCGCGCCGATTTCCTGCTCCTGGAGATGCTGCTCGAACGCCGCAAACCCACCCTCGCGATCTGCCTGGCGCTCCAGGAACTGAACGTCCTGCGCGGGGGCACGCTTTACCAGGACCTGGCCTTCGACGGCCCCCCCGAACTGGTCCGTCACTACCGCAAGATCGGCAACGGCCTGGTCGATCATCCGGTCCGGATCGAGCCGGCGAGTCCCTTGGCCGAGCTACTGGACGGCGAGGGCGAGGTCCCCGTCAACAGTAGCCACCACCAGGCGATCAAGAAGTTGGGGCGCGGCTTGCACGCGGTCGCCTGGGCGCCCGATGGCCTCATCGAAGCCGTCACGGTCGAAGGCCACCCCTTTTTTCTGGGCGTCCAGTGGCATCCCGAACACCTCCGCGGCGACCCGCGCCAGCGGAAATTGTTTGAAGCACTCGTCGCCCACGCGATAAAGTAAGAGTGTTAGGTTTCCGTTTGGGAGGACTGACCTTTGGCCCCGCTCGATATCCATACCTACGACGACCCCATCCTGCGCGAGACCGCCCGGCCGATCGAAACCATCACCGACCGCCACCGCTCACTCGCCGCCGACATGTCCAAAACCATGTACGAGGCCAACGGGATCGGACTGGCGGGCAACCAGGTCGGGGTGACGGAGCGGGTCATCGTCGTCGACGTGGATTGGGTCGCTCGCAGTGAGGAAGCGCGCGAACCCATCCGCCAACCTGTACCAATGATCAACCCGGAGGTATTTGAAGAGGACGACGAAGACGATGTGTTTAAAGAGGGCTGCCTGAGCTTGCCGGAGATACAGGGCGAGGTTTGGCGTCCGATGTGGATTCGCTATCGATACACCGACCTCGATGGCCGCATCCGGGAACAGAAGGCCGACGGCATGCTCGCCCGTTGTATCCTGCATGAGGTCGACCACCTCAACGGCGTTCTGTTCATCGACCGGATGGCCCCCAATGAACGCCGCAAACTGGCCGGCAAACTTTCCAAACTGCGCCGCGCGCGCAGCAACCTGTTCCAGCTCTGGTAGCGTCATGCCCCAATCCGAAACACAAGTCATGGAACCGACCACTCTGGCCGAAACCAGCGGCATCCCCAGCGTCGAAAAGATTCTGGCGCGCTTCGACGCACCGGTCTCGGCGCAGGGCGAGGAGCTCATCCGCGGGGCCTATGAGGCCGCCCGTCAGGCCCACGAGGGCCAAAAACGGAAATCGGGCGAGCCCTACTTCACCCACCCCGCGCAGGTCGCGTGGATGCTGGCCGAACTGGTCAACGACCCCGCGACCGTGGCCGCCGGTCTGCTCCACGACACGATCGAGGATTGTGGCATCACGGTCGAGGCGCTGCGCAAGGAGTTCCCCGAACCGGTCGCCGAACTGGTCGACGGCGTCACGAAAATCTCTTCGCTGCACTTCGCCTCGGATCGCGACAACCAGGCCGGCAGCCTGCGTAAAATGGTCCTAGCGATGGCGCGCGACGTGCGCGTGCTGCTGATCAAACTGTGCGATCGGCTGCACAACCTGCTGACCCTTCAGCACCTGCCGCCCACCCGCCAGCGGGCCATTGCCCAGTCCACGCTCGACATCTACGCCCCCCTGGCCAACCGGCTCGGGATGACGCGCATCCGAGTGCATCTCGAGGACTTCGCGATGCCGTATATCTACCCGGCGGCTTACGCGCGGCTTTCGGACAAGATGGCCGTCCGCCAGAAAAATGACCGGCACATCGTCAGCCGGATGCGCGAGCAACTCAGCGAGCAGCTCGCGGCGTCGAACATCCCCGCGACCATTTACGGCCGGTGCAAGCACCTGTTCAGCATCCATGAGAAGATGCGCCGCCAGGGACTGCGCTTCGACGAAGTGCGCGACATCCTGGCCCTGCGAGTCATCACCGATACGGTCACCGAATGCTACGGAATCCTTGGCGTCGTGCATTCGCTGTGGAAACCACTCGACGGCTACTTCAACGATTACATCGGGGCCCCGAAAGAGAACGGTTACCGTTCGCTGCACACGACGGTCATCGGCGCCGACGGCGAGCTGACCGAGATCCAGATCCGCACCCATGAGATGCACCACTTGGCCGAGGAGGGGATCGCGGCGCACTGGAAGTACAAGGAAACGGGGGGGTCGGCGAACAACGGCAAACGCGGGGCCCGCGCCGATGAACAAAAACTGGCTTGGCTGCGTCAGTTGGTCGATTGGCTCCAGGACGAACGCGACGCGTCCGAATTCATGCGCGAACTCAAGCGCGACGTGTTCGAGGCCTCGGTTTTCTGCTACACGCCCAAGGGCGACATCATCGAGATGCCGCGCGGCTCAACGGCCCTGGACCTGGCCTACCGCATCCACACCGATCTGGGCCACACCTGCGGCGGCGCCCGAATCAATCACCGCATCGCTTCGATCCGGACCCTGCTGCAAACGGGCGACGTGGTCGAGATCATCGCGAGCAAATCCTCCCGTCCGACCGATGACTGGCTGCAATTCGCCCACACGGGCCGCGCGCGCAACAAGATCCGTCACTGGCTCAAGGAACGCCGCCGCGAGGAGTATCTCGAACGGGGCCGCCGCGCGTTGGCCGAAACGATCAAGAGGCGCTTCAGCGGACAGGTGAGCGAGGAGAAGGCAAGGGAGATCATCGAGCCCCAGCTCAAGAACTACTCGGTGGCCACGTGGGATGACCTGTTGGTCGAGATCGGTTGTGGCACGCTCAAGATCGCCGGTGTCGTCGCCCGCATTGAACAGGTCCTGCAACCGCCGATCCCCCGGCGCATTCCGCGAGAGGCCCGCCGCCAGAGCAAGAAACGGGAAAAGGTTCTCGTCGAGGGCATCTCGGGCGCCGTCACCCGAATGGCGCGGTGCTGTTCCCCGCTGCCGGGCGACTCGATCGTCGGCTTCATCACGCAGAGTCGCGGGATCACGATCCATCGAGAGGATTGTGGCTCGCTCGAACGGGTGCGCGCCCGCCGGCCCGATGGCGAGCAGCGCTTCGTGCAGGTCGATTGGAGCGAGTCGGGCAAAGAGCTTCAGAAGGTGACGATCCGGCTGGTTTCTCAGGACCGCAAGGGGCTGGTCAGCGACGTATCCAGCGCCGTGACCCAGCTCAACCTAAACATCGCCGCCATGCAAACCTCGACCAACATCCGAGACAATCGCGCCATCTTTAAACTCAAATTGTTCGTCGAGAACAGCGACGAGCTGAACCTGCTGCTTAACCGTTTGTCTAAAGTTCCCGGCGTATTGTCGCTGAGCCGGGTGATGCACAGCAAGTAAACCCGCTCTCCACATTGACACGGCCGGCCCGCGACGCAAGATGGAGCAACCCAAACCATTTCGATATCCCCTCTTGCTGGTCCATGGACTGGGAGGGTTCGATCAGATCCGCGTCGATCTGGTCAAGAAACTCGCGGTACGTATCGATTATTTTAGGGGCGTGCGGGAATTGTATCGGCACCACGGCGTGGGGGAGGTCTATTCGGCGCAGCTTCCGCCGAGCGGATCGATTCGCCAGCGAGCCCTGGTTCTGCGCGATTTCATTCAGGACCAGGTCCGGGAGAACCGAATCCATTTGGTGGCCCACAGCATGGGCGGGCTGGATTCGCGCGACTATATTTCCCACCTCGGCGGCGACCGGCGCGTGTGCTCCCTGACCACCCTGGGGACCCCGCATCGGGGTTCGCCGATCGCCAACCTGACGCTGGACGCGCTGATCAACCCATTCGCCGTGCTCATCCGTCAATTCAACATGCGCGACTTGGTGGCCCGTCTGCACGCCCGGACGGCCGCCCACCGCGATCTGCGACCCGAAGCCTGCGCCGAGTTCAACGCCCGGACGCCCGACGCCCCGGAGGTCCGTTACTTTTCTTACGCGGGCAACCCGCCGGCGTCGGCGGTCCACTTGATCCTGCGCCCGACCCATCAGATTCTCCTACGGCGGGGGGACGGTGGGGCCAATGACGGGCTGGTGACGGTCAGCTCGGCCCGGTGGACCGGCTTTCGCGGCCAGGTTCCCGCCGATCACCTCAGCCTGGTCGGCTGGCAGTTTCTCGATTCGCCGCGGCGCCATTTTGATCCGGAGGCCTTTTATCTCGACCTGCTGGAGGATTTGCGGTCCGCGGAGACCGGCGCGACTTGACGCCGATGCGACCCGCTTGATGGTTAAGACTCGTCTTTGTCCGAATTCGCCGGCTTTTCCAGAACCATCATGAACCTCAGGTAACACGACGCATCCACTTCACCGGTGTTTTGCACGTCGTAAAGCGTCATCTTCAGGTCTCCGAGGTTCGACATGATCCGTCGCTCCAGGTGGTCGGCGTCATAAAACCGTCCGTGCCGATTGATGTATCCCTGAACGCAATGGAGCGTCGCGTCGGGCTCGAAATCCATGCGCCCCGGCGGCTGGGCCAGCGGATCGGTCTGGATGGCGTAGGTTTGGAAGAGATAGAGCGGAAGGATGCAGACCCGCCCCCCCGGTCGCAACACGCGCCGGGCCTCGCGGATGAACCCCGCGTCGCTATCGCCCTCGAAGTGTTCAAACGAACAATGCAGGGCCATCTTGCCGGCGAAACCGTCGGGGAGCGGCATCTGCGCGGCATCTCCGCCGATCACGTTACCCTGGATCCCCACAGGGTAGATCATGTCCTGTCGATAGACCTTGCAGCCGAATAGGTGTTGGTAAACGTCGGGGGCGGGGGAATGGGCGTTGGCGACGTCGATGTAGACGTCATCGGGTCCTAGGTCCAACAGGACGGCGGCCAGATAATGCTCAAGCGATTTCTCGTGAAACCAAAGCTGACCCGGCCGCGCGTAATAGTCCTTGAAACGGGCATAATCCGCGCGATCGAGATAGGAGCGATAATCCGCCACGTCGATCCGAAAGGGCGGGACCTCCCAGCCGCGCTCGGTCAGTTCCCGCGCCATTGATTCGCAACTCTGGGGCGTTAGGCTGACGGCACCCCGGCGCTTGGGTCGCCGCTGCCGGGCGTAACCCAACTCGAACCGGATACGGTGATAAATCGGTTTGAGCGGGATGTTCGGCATTGCGTGTGGAATATGTTGAGTTCTAGGGCTGTCGATACGAGTGATCGAAACCGGGCCTTGACCGGATGCGGGTCGATCCGCGCGTCCTCCCAATGCTTAGCACGGATCATCGGGGAGTGAAAGGCTTGGATGATGGTTCGTTAAGCCCCCTTGATCCTTCACGGCATGAGCAGATTGGGGCTGGTTTGGGGGTGTTTGGGGGTTGGTTGGGGATTTCATGGAGGGGTTTGTTGTGGGATGGG
>CAUZJO010000026.1:0-37575 GCA_963580245.1 Candidatus Sumerlaeia bacterium
CTTGAACAGATCGCCTTGCAGGTCTTCGCACGGGGAGGGCTTGGGTTTCATGGCGCCAACTTCCGCAAGGTTTCGGCGGCGACTGACCGCTTTTCTTGCAAAACTATACACTACCCACCAGCGTTTTGATCCCATTGTTCTTGGGCAAGGGGTCTTTTTCAGGATCGACTATCTAGCTTTGATAATCCAGTTCACATAGGTGTTCTTGGGCCGGGTTTCGGTGTCACCGCCGCCGATACTGTGTGTGTGCAAAGGAGAGTCTGCAGTCGCCAGGTCATCCCGGAAGCCAGGCCCCGTATTCGTACGTATGACAAACGCCTGTAATCCAATACCTGCATTTGACCAGGCAAGCATTGCGTGATTGTGCTGGCCATCAGATCCGGTTGTGAAGCCCGAATTTGGCAGCCTCGTCGCGTCACCCTGCTGAGAACCTATATTGTCACCCTGATTTCCACTCGGGCGGTTTTCTGTGCGAGACCCCGCGTCAGGGTCCACACCTGCGCCGTGGTCCTGCCCTCGCAGGAATCGCCCACGCAGATCGTGCACGTTGAAATTGGTGCTCAGATCCCCGCCCCAAAAGAAGCCCAGGGTCTCATGGAGCTCCGGGAAGTCATCTTTGCTAACCTCCCGACCGTCACAGGGCAGATAGTCGTCGGGTAGCCCCTCGAGGGTTGTCAGGTCCAACCTGCCGGCAAACGGTAGAATCGTCCCGATCGGAACGCCGTTGAGAGCGGAATCCGCAGACAAGGCATGATTGGACTCCGGAGCAAAGAAGGCGTAGGGATTCGCGGTCAGCGCCTGTCGGGGGTTTAGCTGAGTGAATCCGCCGCCGCCTGAACTCCTCACCGAGACTTGCAAGAACCGTGGGTCGCCATCGAAAGCCCCCGCGCCGAAGTCGAGCGCGACGGTGAAAACACCGTCGGTCACTTCGACATTCTAAACAGCCAGGGGTACAGGTGTCCCGGGTACAGGATTTCCAAACGTCAGTTGATCGAACAAGAGGAACTCGAAATCGAACGTGCCGTTGGCCGGATTGCCGCCGTCCTTAAGAGACCCTTGATAATTGATCTCCGATCCCAAGCTCAATTGAGCGCGTGCCGTGGCCGGCAACCACGACAACCACATACACAGAGCGATGCATGAACAAATCAATTCCGACGTCCTGCGTTTTCGCATGACCTACACTTCTTTAATCTCACGCATATTATACCGAGGTTTCTGATTTAAACCTAGTAACGTCTCCACCTGTATCTATCGCAGTCGTTGTTGGCTACTGATTTCGCCCTGTCAAGCCTTTTCTGGCCTCCAGTGCCTCTGCCTCAAGTCCGGCCCTTTTACGCCTCAACGAGGTCCGGATCGTGGTTTCCCTCATCGCCAAGGCCCCCGCTCTTGATCGGGTCAGGAGCATCGGCCAAGCCGTTAAGTGCGCTTGGGCTTCAAATTTCCCCCCTGGCTACCACGTATCGGCACCGCCGGCGGCCTCCAGGCGCGGGCCCCCTCCATTTTCGTGATCCGGAGTCTCTCGTCAGGCCGGGTCCGGCGCTGAATCGGACACTTCCGGTCCGCGCGTCACATCCGCGGCCAGGCGTTGATGAATCCGCGCGGCCAGTTCGCGCGGGATGCCCGGAACCGAGGCGATCTCCTCCACCGCCGTCTCCCTCAGTCGTTTCACGGAACCGAAATGGCGCAATAAGCGGCTCGCCCGCGTCTTGCCCACGCCGGTGATCGATTCGAGGACCGAACGCAGGTTGCGCCGCCCGCGCAGTTCGCGATGATAGGTGATCCCAAAGCGGTGGGCCTCGTCGCGCAGGCGCTGCAGCAGATAGAGCGCCGGCGAGTTGCCCTTGAAGATGACCGGGTTCTTGCGGCCGGGGAGAAAAAAACGTTCCTCGGTGCGGTGGGATTGATCGCCCCGCCGTTTGACCCGGCTCTTGGCCATCCCGACGACCGGCACGCCGTCGATCCCCAGTTCCTCGAAGACGTCGACCGCCACCCCCAACTGACCCTTGCCACCGTCGATCACGACCAGGCCCGGCGCGGGTTCGCTCCCATCGGTCACGCGCCGAAAGCGACGCGTCAACACCTCGCGCAGCGAGCCGAAATCGTCCTGGCCTTCCAGGGTTTTGATGCGGAAACGGCGGTAACGCGACTTATCCGGCTCGCCGCCGCGGAAAGTGACCATCGAGCCGACCGTGGCGAATCCCTGAATGGTCGAGACGTCGTAGCATTCGATGGGATCGGGCGCGGCGTCCAGGTGGAACTTGGCGATGATTTCATGGTGGATTTCCTGAATGGTTTTGTGGCCGGACAGATGCTGCTCGAGCAAGCGCAGCGCGTTCTCGCGGGCCACCTCGATCAGGCGCCGCTTCTCCCCGCGCTGGGGGTTCAGAACTTGCACGCGTCCTTCGCGCCGGTCGCCGAGCCAGGCTTCGAGGAACTGTCCGTCGCGCGGCGGGGGATCGCACAGCACTTCGCGAGGGGGCGCTTCGGCTTCGTAATAGCGCGAAAGGAACTCTTCCATCAAATCGCCCGCCGGACGATCATGATCGCGCACGAGAAACGGGCGACTGCTCACCAGCAGCCCGTTGCGATACACGAAAACAATAAACGCCCCAAACCCGCCCATCCGTTCCAGGACGACGATATCGTGGTCCGATCCCTCGTGCTTGTGCACGCCCTGCCGTTCCAGGGTCTGTTCGATCGATTGGATGCGATCGCGCGCGACGGCGGCCTGTTCGTATTCCATTGCCCTGGCGTGCCGGGCCATGCGCTCGCGCAGCGCCTTGAGCGCCTCGCGCGTCTTGCCCTTGAGGAATAGGACCGTACCTTCGACCAACTCACCGTACTCGCCCTTATCGACCGGCTTCACGCACGGCGCGCAGCAGCGGCCGATCTGATGCAGCAGGCACGGGCGCGACCGATTACGCAAGACGTGATCGGGACACGAGCGAATGGGAAAAACGCGCTGGAGTTGCCGCAGCGTCTCGCGCACGGCCGCCGCCGAGGAATATGGCCCGAGGTAAAGGGCCTTGTCCTTGCGCGATCCTTCGCGGCGGCGCATCACAACCGCGCGCGGCCACTCGTGGTCGAGGTTAACGCGGACGCTGACGTAGGTCTTGTCGTCGCGCAGGCGGATGTTGTAGCGCGGCTGATGCCGCTTGATCAGCGTGTTCTCGAGCAGGAATGCCTCTTTGTCATTCACCGTGATAATTGTCTCGATGCGCGCGACGCGGCGCATGAGATAGCGCACGTTGAACCGCGCGTCGCCCGAGCGCGTGAAATACGAATTGACGCGCGCATTGAGATTAACGGCCTTGCCGATGTAGATCACCTTGCCCGTGTCGTCACGCATGATGTAAACGCCCGCCAGAGAGGGTATCGAGCCGATCTCGTCGGGCGTGACGCCGGGCGTGGATTCGGGCAGGGGCGTTTGGGGCGCGGAGGCGTTTGATTCTGGTTCGGCGCGCGGATCCATCGGTCAAGTGTAATTCAGCGGCCGGTCGGATGAAATGGATTTTGGTGAACGGGACAAGCGAATTGGAAAAAACGGCCCTGATGGATGAACGGACTCATGGGGTCGCCGCTGGGTTCGGTTTGCGTCATCGAGGTTCGACGTGCTCATAGTCCATGTCACCCTCGGCGGGATCGGCCGGTCCCTCAATCTTCCCCCTGACGGCGGAACGGTTGAACAGAATCATGAACGGTTCGTAGAGCACGAGAACAAATCGCCGCGCGGCGGGCAGGGGACGGCCTTTTTCATCGTCGGGGTTTTCTTGGAGACGAGCTTGCCATTGAGCCCAGGCGGCGTGGCGCAGGTCCTCCACTTTCTCATGAAAGACCGGATCCGAGAGCGATTCGGGCCGAAAACGGCCGTGGCGCAAAAAGGTTTGCACGACGATCGACTCGCCATCAAAGAACACCTTCGCGCGCAACGACTCGGTAGAGGGCGCGTCTTGTCCCTTCGCCACGGCTTGGGCGCGTCTGCTTTGGATACCTTGCCGCAGGTTTTCGATGTCGTTGACGTTTGGCTGCGCGAGAAGCATGACTTCGTGGGGATCAATCGGGTGGAGGGCTTGGATTTCTTGAATCCGTCGTGATTGCGCCTTGAATTCGGGGAGCGTGTAGGACTTCATCGGTTGGAACAGCAATGCGATCGTCGACAACAACCAGAACAAGAACGTCATCTTCCCATGCATCCTCAACCTGGATTGAATAATGGGCTCGGGCTCTTCGTTATGTAGGTATGCAAAGCCCTCGGGCGTGGGTCTGGGCGTCACGTAGCTGCCGGCCCACAGATCGTGCCAACCCCGTTTGTACGGATGCATCCCGACGCTAAGCGCCAGCGCAATGGTCAGCGTCAAACAGGCGACGTGCAGGACCGTCAGGCCGACGAGCGCGCCGCTCCGAAGTGAAATCGGCAGGATGAGCGCGTAATACAGGGGGAGATTCAAGACGAACAAGACCATTTTCTTGAGCAGGGCGCGCTTGAACGATGCGCTCCACGAAAGCCCGCCCCCTTCGGCGCTTACAACGTGCACTTTCAGGACCATCATCCCCGGCGTCTGGCCGCCCCCGATGGGGCTGGTCGGCAGCCAGAAGTAAAGCAGCACCGCCACGTGACCCAGCCACGGCAGCCACGGGTTCAGGTACAACAGCGGCGCGCGCATGCCTTCATGAAGTAGATACGACGCGAAGTACAGGACGGCGCCATCAATCAGGAAAGCCCCCAGGCGGGGCAGGAAACCGGTGAAGATCGGACGTTCACGCGGCGCATCGAGTGGCTCGCGATGCGGATCGAGCGGTTCGCCGACTTGAGTGGGTGAGTCCTCCTGCATGGATCGCCAATTCTAATGAAATCTAATCGCCCCGAGCCAATTCTTTCAAGACCTTGGCCAAGGCCGCCAGGCATGCGCGGTTCTCGGCGGGGCGGCCGATCGAGATGCGCAAACAGGTCTCGATCCCATACCCCGCCATCGGGCGCGTCACGACGCCCAGCTTGAGCAACTCCTGAAAAACCACGCGGCAATCGAGTCCCACGTCGACCAGCACGAAGTTCGCAAGGCTCGGCCAGGTTTTGAGTCCCAGCGCCCGCAGGCCTTTCTGCATCCGCGCCAGACCCTCCGCGTTGGCCTTGACGCTACCCCGCAGGTGGGCCTCATCGCCGAGCGCGGCCAGCGCCGCCGCTTGGGCCATGCGGTTGGCGTTGAAGGGCGGTCGCACCCGGTCCAGGTCCTTGATGATCTCCGGTCGCGCCACGGCGTATCCGATCCGCAAACCCGCCAACCCATACGCCTTGGAAAACGTGCGCAGCACGACAAGGTTAGGGTGCTCGTCGCGCAGCCTCAGTCCGTCGGGATAGTTGCGATCGGCATTGGCGTACTCATAGTACGCCTGATCCAAAACGACAATCACTAGCGGCGGCACACGCTCCAGAAACCGGCTTAACTCGCGCCGACTGATCGAGGCCCCGGTCGGGTTACATGGAACGTCCAGGCAGATCATTGAAGTTCGCGGGCCGATCGCCGCCACGATGTCCTCCAGGTTGTGGCGCATGTCGCGCATCGGCGAGAGATAGGCCGGCGCGCCGGCCAGCTCGGCCCCCATCCGGTAGCGGACGAAAGCGTGATCGGAGGTGATCAGAAATCGCAGACGACTCAGATAGGCGAGCGCCAGCAGGACCATGATCTCGTCGGAGCCATTGCCCAGAATCAGTTCTTCGGGGGCGACGCCGAGCCGCTCGGCCAGTGCCTGCTTGAGATAATACCCGTCCCCGTCGGGATAGCGGTGCATCTCGCCGGCGGCGGCGAGCATCGCCTTGACCGCCTGCGGCGAGGGCCCCAGCGGGTTCTCGTTCGAGGCCAGCTTATGCACCTGCTCCAACCCGAATTCCCGCTGGACCTCCTCGATCGGCCTACCGGGCTGGTAGGGAATCAGTTTCTTCAGGTTCCGGTTGATTTTGGGCGGCGGGGCGTCTTGTTGCGTCATGAGATTCGTTTTTCTATTTCAAGGACGACGGCGAATCCATAATTATCGGGGGTGGCGATGAGACAGTCAATGGACTTGAGTTCGATCATGGACACAGACCGCGCCGGCGAACAACCCATCGAGGACAGCAAGCACCGATTCTCGGACCGCGTCGAGTATTACCTGGCCCATCGCCCTCGATACCCCGAGGGCACGGTCGAGACCCTGCGGCGGGAGGCGGGCCTGGGGCCGGGAACCGTCATCGCCGACATGGGTTCGGGCACCGGCTTTCTCGCCCAGATGCTGTTGCGATGCGGAAACAAGGTCCACGGCGTGGAGCCCAATCGCGAAATGCGCGAGGCGGGTGAACGGATGCTCGGCGCCCACGACGACTTCATCAGCCTCAACGGGTCCGCCGAACACAGCGGCCTCCCGGACGCGAGCGTGGACCTGATCACGGCGGGCCAGTCCTTCCACTGGTTCGATCGCCCGGCGGCCCGGAGCGAATGGAGCCGCATCCTCAGGCCCGACGGCCGAGTCGCCCTGGTCTGGAACCAGCGCGCCGCCGGCTCCTCGGCCTTCATGGCCGCCTACGAAACGCTTCTACGCGATTTCGGGAACGACTACGACAAGGTTGGCCACCGCGACATCGACGACCGCAAGCTCGACGATTTCTTCGGTCCGGGCCGCTGGCGCCGATTTACGTTGCCCTACGCTCAGGAGTTCGACCGCGAGGGCCTACGCGGCCGCATCCTCTCAAGCTCCTACATCCCCCTGCCCGGCCAACCGCGCCACGCCGAGATGACGCGCGCGCTGGACCGCCTCTTCGAGTGCCATCAAGAGCAAGGCCGCGTTCGATTTCGCTATCACACGAACATCTATATAGGTCGCCTGGATTAGATATCGAGAGTCCGCCTTGTCTAACGAGCCACGCGCGCGGCGCCGCCCTTCATCGCCCGTTCGACTTCGGCCAGGGTCGCCATGGTCGTGTCGCCGGGGGTGGTCATGGCGAGGGCGCCGTGGGTGGCGCCGTAATTGACGGATTCTTCGGGAGTCTTGCGGGTCAGGAAACCGTAGATCAGGCCCGACGCGAAACTGTCTCCGCCCCCCACGCGATCGTGGATTTCGAGGTTGGGCCGTTGCAGGGCTTCGTGGAACGCGCCGTCGTGGTAAAGCACCGCGCCCCAATCGTTGATCGTCGCCGTTTTGGCGTTTCGCAGCGTCGTGGCGACCGCCTTGATGTTGGGATACTCCGCGACCACCTTGTTGATCATCGCCTTGAACTTGGCGGGGTCGAGTTGCGAGAATTCCTGACCCATTCCCTCGACCTCGAAGCCCAGTGCCGCGCTGAAATCCTCCTCGTTGCCGAGCATCACGTCCACGTATTGGACAAGCTCCCGATTGACTTCCTGGGCCTTGGGTTTGCCCCCGAACGCCTCCCACAATGAGGGGCGGTAATTGAGGTCGTAAGATATGATCGTCCCCGCCGCTTTGGCCGCGGCCATCGCCTCGCCGGCCACCTCGGGCGTGGTCTCGGAGAGCGCGGCGAAGATGCCGCCGCAGTGAAACCACCGCGCCCCCTCCTCATCGAAGATCCTTTTCCAATCGATATCGCCCGGCTTGAGCCACGAGGCGGCGCTATGGCCACGGTCCGAACAACCTTTGGCCGCGCGCACGCCGAAACCGCGCTCGGTGAAGTTCAAGCCATTGCGCGCGCTCCGGCCGATCCCGTCGAACGGCAACCACTTCACGTGCGTCATATCCACCCCGCCCTGCAGGATCAGGTCCTCGAGCAGCCGCCCGATCTCGTTATCCACAAACGCCGTCACCAGCGCCGTGCGCAGTCCGAAACAGCGTCGCAGCCCGCGCGAGACGTTATACTCGCCGCCCCCTTCCCAAACCCGAAACTGGCGGGTCGCGCGGATCCGTCCCTCGCCCGGATCGAGGCGAATCATCACCTCGCCCAGCGAGACGCAATCCCATTTGCATTGCTCCGTCGGTCTCAGAATCAGCCTTCCCACCTTGACCGTTCCCTTCGACACGCGTCATTCGATTAGAACGACGGTGACGGTGTGTTCAATGATGCTTAATGTCTTGGTTGCGGATAACCCCACCCGTAGAGGTCCTCTGGCGCCTCTCTCGGGGTTAGGCGAACGATTATGCGAAAAAATTCCAGAGCGCCGGAATTGCCAAGCCGACGAGGAAAGTTCCCGCGATCACGGTGAGGACCAGCAATGATCGCCGCATCCGAAAAGCCTTAGGCAAAAAGCGCCGTTCGGTCCAGATCATCGCAAAACACCACAACCCGCACGTCAACACCCCTCCCACGATCGCGGGAAGCGTCACCAGCTTGATTGGATCGTCCACCGTCCACAGCAAGATCAGGCCGCCCACGCCGCAATAAAGCAACACGGGCAAGCGCACCTGCTTCTCCGGCATCTCTCGGATGCGCCGGCTGAGCGGGGCCAGGCATTCGTAGGTTGTCCGCGTGTAGATTTCATAAGCACCGTAAATTGTCCCGAGAAAAGCGGCCAAGACGCCAATCTGATAAAGGTAAAGCAGCGATGGGTGAATTTTTGTCAGGAAAGCGGCTTGATGGACAAGCACATCGCGCCCCTCCGGCGCCAAATGGGCCTGATGCAGAATCGCCGCGCCCAAGGCGTAAAAGCAGACGGTGAAAATAAGCACGCACGAAAAGCTGACGCCCACGTCGATCTTGGCCGCCCGCAGCCAGACCCTGCCGCGCTTCACGTTATCTTCGTTTATCTCGATCGGGAGCAACTCCCCCTTCTTCCCCAATTCAGGCGTCGGCTCTTGCGAACGTTTCAGTCCCAGCGCGCCCCATTTCTTTTCCCTCAGGCAGCCGATATACCCGATATAATCGTACGAGCCGCCACCGATCGCGCCGAGGTACGTGACCATTTCGACCCAAGGCGATCTGATCGCGATCTTGGGATAGTCGCTCTTGATCCAATCCTGATAATCGGGAACGACGGGAACGATTGTGCCCATAAACGCCGCCACCCAATCGGGCCGACTGACGAAAGTTGCCAATATGATGCTGAACAGCAGCAGGCCGACAATAACGGTCTGGACCCTTTCCAAAGCGCCGTAGCTCTGAACCCACGTAAGGGTAACCGCCGCCACGATCGTGATCGTTCCCCAGATCCGCGCCATCCGGTCGAAGTACTCCTTGTCCTCCGATTCGGCAACGTGAAAGACCCAGTTGATCAACTGTCCGACAAAGCGCGGCAACGCCGCCAGCCAGAACGGAAAACAGGCCAGACTCAGAAGGCCGATGAGGATCGGGACCCAATTTTTCGGACCGGGCAGATGGGCCCAGTGCGCCATTGGGTGCGCGCCAGTCAGCGTGATGTAGCGCGCCGCGGTGTAGACTTGGACGCCCTTCAGGAGCGTCCCGCCCACGAAACACCACAACAGCGTATAACCAAAGACCGCCCCCCCGCGCGAAGCGAACAGCGTTTCCCCGCTGCCGATCGTCACCGAGGCGATAATCGCCCCCGCCCCGAAAAACCGGATCAGCCGCCACGTCGGCTTGCCCTGGAGTTCGGCGGGTGGGGGCGGGTATTGGATGGGTTCCTGGGGCATCGGGTGTTGGGTTCCTCGGGGCCGGAGATGATCAGCGAATCGCGATCGGGCGCATCGTAAATCCGGCTGTCGTGCCGCGGATTTTGTTCACCAATCCGACGTAACAGAATTCGTAAGCCTTGTCGCGCGCCAGGTCCTCGAGGTAATGGAACTCGGCGATGTGGACGCCCTGCTCGATCAGCAAGTAATCGTGGCTGGGCATGAAACTCTCGGCGCCTTCGGGGGCGGGCCAGCGCTGATAGCCCGATGTGTCGCTGCCGACCATGATCGCGCCGTTTTCTTCGATAAGGAACTTGGTCGCCTCCATGATCATGCCCGCCGAGTCGTGTTCGGCGATCTTCTCATGGTCGCTGCCGTTTTCGCCCCAGTAGCGCAGCGTGCCGGTGCGGACCAGGACGGTGTCGCCGGGCCGCAACGAAACACCCTGCCATTCCAGCGTGTTTTTCACGTCTTCGACCGTGATGCCGTAATGGCCGGGCAAGGCGTCCAGGCCCTTGTAGCCCGCCACGTCGATGAGCACGCCACGCGTCACGATGGGGGGGATCGAAACCGCATCGCATTTGCGCACGCCCCAGTTGCCGCCCCATTCCGCCTCGGTGAATCCGTTATACCAGTGGTTGTCGTCGCCGGTGGTGGCGTGCCCCAGAGCATCGATCTGGGTGGCGACGTTGTCGTTGATGAACAGCGCGCAGCTATGCCAGGCAGTGCGGGCGGGGTTGTCGTGGGCGGCGAAATCCTTCTGGCGCTTGACCCCCTCGGGCGAACGGAACGTCATGATCTCGCCGGGGCTGTGTCCGGGCCATTTGAAGCTGTCCCGGTCATAGGCGATTCCCAAGTCATAAACCTTCCCCTTGCCCACGAGTTGCACGGCCGAAAGGACCGACTCGTTGGACATCGCGTTGAGGGCGCCCACCTCGTCATCAGGCCCCCACACCCAGCCCCAACCTTTCCCCGGAGTCCACCCCGGGATTGAAGGCGAATCCCCCTCCTGGGCATCCAGCCATTGAACGGCCCACAACCCGATCACGGTCGCGGCCACAATCCAACCGATGCTTGATCGTTTCATCCCGAGGCTCCCTTCGTTAATTCTGCTATTGTTTGCAGTCTTCCGCCCAGTCCCACTCTGAGAACCCCGCTTGCCCGCGGGGCCTCGAGGCCCGACCGAATATCCGCATGGCCGACCCAATACAAATCCGATGAAACACTGGAATATACAGGGTTAGCGGCACGTACGTCATGTAAATTCGACCCGAAACATTCACAAAAGCTTTTCCATCGAAGGCGACAGTGGTTTGATTATAACCGCCTGATTCGAAGAGGGCAATGATTATTTCCGGCCCTTTTTCCCCTGGGGCGCATCTCAACGGATTCGCGAGATGCACCCTGGCGGCGATGGATCAGCCATATTTCCTGGAAATCAATTTCGGAAGGGTATAGGGTGCCCAACCTAACTACCGTGTAGCCTGGATGGGTGGCATGGGTCCGAGTTCGTCTGAACACAAACTGCGTTTTGGCCTTGTGGGGACGGGTGTGATCGTTCGCGATTACCACGTGCAAGCGTTGCTGCGCAATCCCCGCGTCGAAGTCGCCGCCGCCGCCAACCTGCACCCCAAGCCGCTCGATGACATGGCGGGTTGCTTCAAGATCCCCAAGGAATAACAGATTACCGATGAGAATCTGCTTACTCATATGCTCATCTTTCGGGCTGGCAGCCTGGCTTTGTTTCCCGGGCTTGGCCGACGAGAAATCCGAAGCGCCGGTCGCAGAGCGTGACGAATCCGAACTCCTCGCACGCATCCACCGGATCACGTACGAAGGCCGCCGCGGGGGCGAGGGGTATTTTTCGACCGATGGAAAACGCCTGGTCTTCCAGAGCGAACGCGATTCGGACAATCCGTTCTATCAAATCTATCTCATGGATTTGACAACGGGCGACGTCAAGCGCATTTCCACGGGCGTCGGCAAGACGACCTGTTCATTTATCAACCCCACCGCCCCCCAAATCATGTTCGCCTCCACGCATCACGACCCAATCAGCTACCAATACCAGGCCGAGGAACTTCAGCGGCGCGAGAGCGGCGAGGAGCGTCGCTACGCCTGGGATTACGACCCGGAGTTCGACATCCATACGTTCAACACGGAATCCGGAGAGTACACACGCCTGACCCGGACCCGCGGCTACGATGCCGAAGGGGCCTATTCGCCCGACGGCCGGCTGATCGTGTTTACCTCGACGCGCGACGCCTACAACCGCGAGTTGAGCGAGGCGGAGCAGGCGCGGCTCGACTCCGACCCTTCCTATTTCGCCGAGATCACCATCATGAACGCCGATGGGTCCGATCCGCGCCGCCTGACTCACGTCCCTGGCTACGACGGCGGCCCGTTCTTCTCACCCGACGGCCAACGCATCGTCTGGCGGCGGTTCGACGAAGACGGCGTGATCGCGGACGTGTGGACCATGAATGTCGACGGCGCCGACGCGCGCCAAATCACCGATTTCCAGTCGATGAGCTGGGCCCCCTATTATCATCCCTCCAGCGAGTACATCTTTTTCGCTTCTAATAAACACGGCTTCAGCAACTTCGAGCTGTTCATTGTCGATGTCCAAGGCCGCAAAGAGCCGGTCCGCGTCACCACCACCGACGGATTCGACGGTCTCCCCGTCCCCTCGCCCGACGGTCGCAAGTTGGCCTGGACGTCCAACCGGCATGGGGGCAAGGGGCAGATCTACATGGCCGATTGGAACCACGAGCGGGCCTTGGAACTCCTGGAGGTCGCTCCGCCGCGCAATCCCGAGCGTTAAAACGCCAAGCCGGACACCCCGAATGGCGCCGACGCAAGCCGTCCGTTTATCGCAAATTCATCGGCATCAGGCCCGCCGTATCATAATACCAGATGTCTCCCAGGCTGACCGTCCCGTTGGTTGGATCGTAAAAGGGTTCCTCGCCGGGGATATAAGGCAGCAGGTCCGGACCCATCGTCTGCAACGAATACAGGTATGTGTTATACCTATCGAGAAAATATTTTATTCACTGAGGACCCATGCCAAAAACGAAAGCCGATTTAAACCTCGGAGAAGACCTGCGATAAAACAAACTCGCCCAAAAGACGTCGTGAGAATAGTTATGGGGCCTGCGTGTCTTATATTGGTTGGTGTTGAAAGTATCAATCGGGACCGACGTGAGATAAGCGATCGGATGGGTCAACACCCGACCGATGCCATGTTGTTCTCCGTCAAAATCTTCCCAACGCAGAAACTCCCCCGTGCCGGGGTTTCCCGTGTCGCTCAGAAAAGGCACGAAATTCCAGTCCGCTTGATAAGCGTCGATCGCGATGACGCAAGTGCGCAGATCGGCGAGGGTTCGGGAAACTTTTGCCCGGGTTTGAGCTTCCAGGAAATTGGGAACCGCGATCGCCGCCAGAATCGCGATAATCGCGACAACGATCAAAAGCTCGATGAGCGTAAATGCCCGATGATCGATTTCTTTCATGGTTCAGCCTCCCTTTGGGATCGTGTCATGAATCAGAAAAGGATGAGGTCCCAATCGAACCTCCCACCATGACGGTAGCCAATATGCCTCGCGCCCAGAGCGACGGATCCCGATAGGCCGGGACTCAGATTCGAGAATTAAAGCTGGACATGGACGCTCACATTCCAAGAATCTAACGGGAACCGAAACTCCCAGGCCAACGGTTGATCACCAACATGTCGCGACCCACCTCCCGCTCCAAAATGCTCCGTCCAGTCCCCGCGCTTTGGATGATCCTCCTCGGCGCCGTGCTCAACGTCGCGCGCGCCGACACGCGTCGTCACATCGAATACCTGGCCTCCGAGGCGCTCGAGGGGCGCCTGACGGGGACCGAGGGCGAACGTCTGGCGGCTGATTATTTGGTGAATGAACTCAAGGCGATCGGCGCGCGGCCTCTGCCCGGGGCGGATGATTTCACGCATCCCTTCGAATTCACCGCCGGCATGGACGACGCGGGCTCGAGTATCCGGATCGATGGCCCCGATGGTTCCTCGACCTGGGAAGACGACCCCGCGACGATTTCCGGACTCTCTTTCTCGGACACGGCGGCCGTCGAAGGCCCGGTCGTCTTCGCCGGTTATGGCCTCAAACTGCCCGAGTCCGCCGAGATCGCCTACGATAGTTTTGTCGGCCTGGACGTCAAGGACAAGATCGTCCTCATCCTGCGCTACTTTCCCGAAGAGACCGAGGATGACTTGCGACGCGCGCTGGCTCGCTATTCCGGCCTGCGCTACAAGGCCAAACACGCCCGCGACGCCGGCGCCAGGGGCTTGCTGGTCGTCGCCGGACCCAACTCGCCCCACGCCGGCGAGACCGTGCCGATGTCGTTCGATACCGCCGTGGCCGGCTCGGGCATTGTCGCCGCGAGCATCAACAGCGAGATCGCCGACGCCCTGCTCGATGCCGCCGGCGCGAAACCCTTGGCCCAATTACAGACCGATCTCGACGGCGGCAACCCCCACGTCCAGGGCTTTGAGTTGTCGGGCGCCTCGGTCGGACTGGACGTGAAGATCGACCGCCAAAAGAAGACGGGTAGGAGCGTCGTCGGCTACCTCCCCGCCACCGACCCAAACACCACGAGTCCGTTGAACGAGGAAGCCATCATCATCGGGGCGCACTTTGATCATCTCGGCCGGGGCGCCGGCGGCGACTCGCTGGCGCGCGAGAGCGAGACCGACCAGATACACTTCGGCGCCGACGACAACGCCAGCGGCGTGGCCGCCGTCCTCGAGGTCGCCAAGCACTACGCCCAGGCCGCCCGCCGCCGCCCGCTGATCGCCGCCTTCTGGTCGGGCGAGGAACTGGGTTTGCTCGGTTCGGCCGACTTCGCCGCCGCCGCGCCGGTCTCGCTCGACCGCGTCGCCGCCTATATCAACTTCGACATGGTGGGACGCATGGAAGATAATCGGCTCAGCCTCCAGGGCGTCGGCAGCAGCCCCGTCTGGAAGCGGCTGATCGAACGCTGCAACGTCCCGGTCGGGTTCGATATCGCCCTCAACTCGGACCCCTATAACCCGACCGATTCGAGCACGTTTTACCAGGCGGGAGTTCCCGTCCTGCATTTCTTCACCGGCGCGCACGAAGACTACCACCGCCCGACCGATACCGCGGACAAGATCAATTACGCCGACCTCGAACGCATCATTCACTTCACTGAGCGGTTGGTCACGCGCTTGATGGAGCTCGACGACCGTCCCCAATACGCCAAGGTAACCCCCGACACGACCCAGACCATGAGCCGCTCCGGAATCCGCGCCTTTACGGGAACGATCCCGGATTACACGGCCGAGGTCGAGGGCCTGCAACTGAGCGGGGTGATCGAAGGCGGCCCCGCCGCCACGGTCGGCCTCCAGGGCGAAGACATCATCGTCGAGTTCGGCGGCCATCAAATCGCCAATATTTACGACTACACCTTCGCCCTGGAAACGGTGAAAATCGGCGAGCCGGTTAAGGTCGTGTTCCTGCGCGACGGCGAGCGCCATGAGACGACCATCACCCCCACCGCCCGATAAAATTCCCCCTGCGACCCAATAAAACCGCCACCCGCCCCGTTTGGCTTGATAGAGGGAGTCATGAGTCGGGATGACGACGAACTCATCGCCCAATATTTGAAAGGAGACGTTTCGGCATTCGAGCGGCTCCACGATCGCTATGCGGGGCGGCTGTTTGGCTTTCTGGCCTCGCTCGGCGGCGGGGGGGACAAGTTCTCCCCCTCCCCACTTGGAACCAACGGTGACCGAAGATGAGAAGAACGAGTTAGACGGGATCAAGGCGCATCTGGATAACTTCGCCGAGGAGTTGCGCGAGATCATGCGCGAAGAGCCGACGCGCGGAAAATTTTAGAGAGGTCCATCTTCTCGAATTCCGCGCCTTTGATCGCTCCAAGGAAATCCGTAAACTCCCCGCCGGGGAAAGACTTTGCCTCGCATTCGATCAACCGGTCCCCTATAATCCCCGTTGATGGAAATTGATTGAGCCGGCGGTCAGACGCGGCCCGCGCGTGGCTCGCGTCGGCTCCAGGCGGTTCGGTTCAGCCCCACGACGCCATTCCCCCCAACCCCGAGGTGATCCCATGGCGACTCCCACAAAAGCCAAAAAACCTTCGACTCGCCCACTTAGGGGAAAGTCCGCTCCACGTTCAACAGCCCACCGCTCGACCGGAACGCGTACAAAGAAAAAAGCGGCCGTTGCGCGCAAGAAAACGTCGCGCACGCGCAAACCCGAAGAGATGTCGCTCGAAGATTGGCAGATCGCCCTGCGCCGCGAATTCGGCGCCGCGCAGGATTTCAAACTCAAAAACCTCGGCGACGATCCGATCTTCTCGGAATTCACGATCACGAACCCGCAAACGGGCGGGGTCTATCGGCTTGCCATCCGGGGCGAAAAACCGGGCGATAATTATTGTTCCTGCCCCGATTTTACCGTCAATACGCTGGGCACGTGCAAGCATGTCGAGTTCACATTGGCTCGCCTGCACCGCAAACGCGGAGCCAAAGCGGCCTTCGCCCGCGGATTTCATCCCGCCTATTCCGAAATCTACCTGCACTACGGACCCAAGCGCGAAATCGTCTTCGCCCCGGGCGCCGATTGTCCCGAGAACCTGCGACGTCTCTCCTCGAACTACTTCAACGAACAGGGCTACCTCGAACCCGAAGCGTTCGCCCATTTCGACGCCTTCTTCAGAGAGGCCGACCAGGATGGGCAAAACGACCACGAACTACGCTGTTATGAAGACGCCATCAGCTTCGCCGCGCAGGTGCGCGACCAGGCCCAGCGCCGGACGCTGATCGACAAGGCCTTCCCCAAAGGGCCCTCAAGCCACGCCCTGGCCAGGTTGCTCAAGACCCGTCTCTACCATTATCAGCAAGAAGGAGCACTGTTCGCCGCCCGCGCCGCCCGTTGCCTGCTCGCCGACGACATGGGGCTGGGCAAGACCATCCAGGCCATCACCGCCACCGAAATTCTGGTCCGGACCGTGGGGTTGGACCGCGTGCTCATCGTCTGCCCCACGTCGCTGAAGCATCAGTGGAAAGATGAGATCGAAAAATTCATCGGTCGTTCGGTGCAGGTCGTCGAAGGCCTACTGGCCGCCCGCACCGCGCATTACGAGACCGAGTCGTTTTAAGATCACTAATTACGACGTCATCCATCGTGATCTGGACTTGATCCGCGAGTGGGCGCCCGATCTGATCATCCTGGACGAGGCGCAACGCATCAAGAATTGGAAGACGCGAACCGCGCAAAGCGTCAAGAAGCTCCCCTCCGAATACACCATCGTCCTGACCGGCACGCCGCTCGAGAACCGGCTCGAAGAGCTGCACTCGATCGTCGAGTTCGTCGATCGCTTCCGGCTGGGGCCGCTTTTCCGCTTCCTCGCCGACCATCAGCACGTCGACGATAACGGCAGGATCGTCGGGTATCGCGACCTCTCGGGCATCTCCAAGACCCTGCGCCCGGTCCTCCTGCGCCGCTCCAAGCAAGAGGTCTTGCAGGAACTTCCCGAACGGCTCGATAAACGCTTCTTCGTGCCCATGACCTTCGAGCAAACCAAACATCACAATGAGAACGGGGACATGGCCGCGCGAATCGCCGCCAAGTGGCGCCTGACCGGGCTCGCTCGCGCGGCTGAGGCTCGTCAGGAAGCCTTTGAGCCTCTCCAGCTGGTTCTCGCCATTGGGCGTGAGCTGCTCACTTAATTGATTAACCAAGCGGAACAATACTTCGAGCCGGCCCTTGAGTACACGGGTCTCGCCGCTGGGGATCGGTGAGGGAGTGGACTGGAGTTACGTGGCGGGTGATGCCTTCAAGCTCCCCGGAGCTCGGATTGTGCCCTCATTCAACAAGAACTCCGCAAGCCCGCGGGCCGAGGCGACGAATCCCTGCGTAAAGACCCCATCGAGAGGCGTCGCGACCGCCACGTCCAGTCCCTTGAGCGCGCTGGCGAGGCGCTGGGCCAGCTCAGTCGGATTGGCCGCCGAATCGGGCGGCGGGGGAGTGCTGGGAGGTCGATTCGAGACCGGTGCGGCACCCCTTGGTTCCGTGGTCTGAGTTGGACTGGTCCCAGGGGGCGGAGCGGCGCCCAAAGGTGACGGCGCCGATCTGGTTGCGGGCGTTTCGGTTGGAGCCGGGCTGGGCCTCTCGCCCCGCGACGGTGCAATCACTTCGGTAATGATCCCCGAAACATTCACCCGTGGTCCGGGCCCGGGTTGGCTCCCATTGCGCGGCGGCGCCTCACTCTTCTGGAGTTACTCAGCCTTCGCGGGCGGCGTGAACAGCTCCGTAAGCTTTTGGAGGGAGGCGTTTAACTTACCCGGGACACCCGACTCGCGTATGGCCTGGATAACGGCCTCGGCCAATGCGCGCGGCGATTGGGCGGGCGAGGGGAGCGGAGTCTCTTTTGCCGCATCGGGGGCTTCAAGTCCGGCAAGCAGGGCTTTCAAATACCGGGAATTGTTCCTCAGGCTCATAACGGCGGAAAGCAGTCCCCGGTCGGTCAGCGTGGACAGGCGTTGGGCCAAGTTCTCGGGAGAGGCCTCGGTCAAGGCGGCGATCAGGGCCTGGCACTGAGCGGCCGGACTCAATTCCAACCGGGCCGCTTCCGTGCCGACCGACGCGCCTTCGATCAGAGCGCCGACGGCCTGACCCTCGGCGCGGCTCGATTGTTGAAACGCATTCGCATCATGCGCGGGCTGGATGCGACGCAGGTCGCCGGCCAGTTCCACAAGCTGAGGAAAGTCTTGGATAGTCGAATCCATGGGCCGATCGCACGTGCTCGTTCATAGACGTTCATAAGGGGTTCAAGCCGCGTCGCCGGTAGGCTTGGGTTTCTAAGGATGAACGATCCTCTACCGCGCCTATCGACGGGGTTTTAAACCACTTTAAAGATTTTCTGGATTGGACGGCGAGTGGTGAAGACGACCCACATTGTGTAACGAGTGAAACAATGCTTAAGGGTCGCGAAGAAAGTTTTAGCTCCCCACGAAGCCTAATCGAAGACGCGCTTGATGCGCCCCACGGTATTTTTAAACCGATTCGGCTGGCGGGCCTGAATCTCGCTCATATGGACGACAAAACAGTCGTCGCAATAGCAGTGGGTGATATCATAACTTTCCAGTTCTGAAAAGCGTGAATAGATCCACTGCTCGCCTTTCCATATCTTGCGGCATGAGCAGCACTGACGAACCATCACGGAACTCCTTATTGTGACTTCCTGGCACAATGCTTACTAGCAATTTAGAGCAAGTCTGAGGCCAGTGCGCCGATTGAGAAAAAAACCATGTGGAATGTTGAAATCGTTTGGCTTATAATACTAGTGATGTTCTCGGGCAGGGAATCACTCCTGTGCGGAATCTCGCACAGCCGATAGAATCCACCCTCCCGATGACCAGAATTGAGAAACGTGGGAACCCGGCTAACATGACGCCCCCGTATCAAATCAAGCCCCACGCCGGGAGTTCTTGGTGCTCCATGACCCACGCTCCGGGCTTAGGTCCGGGGCCTGCGCGAGGGCGACTGAGAACCCGGCTCAGACCCCTCCCGTCGCGGCGTTTCGTTCAGTTCCGGGGGACCGCTGACCATTTGGTTCCGACTGCTGATCCAAGTTCTTGCCATTGGGTATGGATTTCGCTATCAATCTCTCATATCGGAGGTGGAGGGAGTCTGACCGCCCTCTTTTCCTCTCATTCCATGGAGACCGCGATCAGGTGATCTTTCCGGATACCACTGACCAATGGCTGACCGAGATCGGACCTTCGAGTGAAGTCGTCGTCTCGAGCCGCGCCCGCCTGGCGCGCAATCTTCCGGACCTCCCGTTCGCCCCACGCGCCAACGAGGAACAGCGCAACCAGGTTGCGGCGCTGATCGGCGAGGCCATCGGGCGCAATCCGGACCTCGCCCCCTTTCAGTGCTATGAACTCTCCTCAATTCAGTCTCAGGAACGCATCTTTCTGCGCGAGAGCCATCTGATATCCAATGAGATGGAGAAGGGCGGGGTCGGACGACTGGTTTTCCTCAGTCGGCAGATGGATACCTCGATCATGGTCAATGAAGAGGATCACTTGCGACTCTCGACACTGTGCTCCGGCTTTCGCGCCGAGGAGGCCTTCAAGAGGCTGCTGAGAATTGAGCAGGCCCTCGAAAACGAACTGAATCTGGCCTACTCGCGTGAATTCGGGTACCTGACCGCTTGTCCGACCAACACCGGGACCGGTTTGCGCTTGTCGGTGATGCTGCACCTGCCGGCGTTGGTGATGACCGAGCAGGTCGAGAAGGCGCTCCAACAGGTGGGCCATTATGGCCTCGTGGTCCGCGGCGCTTATGGTGAACATACCGATCATCATGGTGAATTGTTTCAGGTTTCCAACGAGTTCACGCTCGGCAAGACCGAGGACGATATTCTGGAGATCATCAATCGCGAGGTGCGTAAGGTCATCGATCTTGAAGTGATGGCGCGTCAACAGCTCCTGCGCGAGGCCCGCGAGAAACTCGAGGACGCCGTGTGCCGCGCGGTTGGCCTGCTATCCATGGCGCGCAGCATCAACTCGATGGAGGCGCTGTCGCTGCTCTCGCGCACGCGTTTGGGGGTCGGCCAGAAGTGGGGGGTTCGCATGAGCCACCCGGAGCTAAGTCGGCTGTTTGTCGAGATCCAGCCCGCGCACTTGCAGTGCCGGACCGCCATCGGGTTGTCGGCCAATGACCGCGATTTGGCGCGTGCGGCCCTGTTGCGCCGTACGTTCAACAACAACTGATGGCAAGGAGGAACATTCCGACATTGGATCACCGCCCCAAAAACTTTCGCCAGAGTTCCCGAATCGTAGGTATTTCGAAAAAAATAGCGTTGAGGGTATTTGGCGAATGTTCCGATAAGATGGCGGTAAAGGGCGCCCTGGAGGGATCAACTTGACAAAAACCGGGACATTATATATACTATGGATTGCGTGCAGTGAACGCCGGTAATCGAAACTGTAACGGAAAGACCAGATCGCAATGACCGAAACACCGGCCCATTCCCGATCAATATACCATCATAGCCATCCCGAAGCGCATGAGTTCCCGAAGCGGAGGTAACTGAAAAATGCCGATCGACAAAACACCCTACACACCTGGTATGCGAGAGGTGCTCAAACTCTCCAAAGCAGAGGCCGGGAGGTTGGGGCACGATTACATCGGCCCCGAGCATTTCCTGTTCGGCGTTATTCGCAAAGGCGACGGCCTGGCCATCCAGACGTTGATGAATCTGGACGTCGACCTCGTCGAAAACGTCAAGATGGAGCTGGAGCGGATGGTGGAGGTGGGCAAGGGCCCGACGGTGGGCCTGTTCTCACACAACGCCGACGCCAAACGCGTTTTGGAGACCTCCAAGCAGATCGCCAACGAGATGAAGCACGGCTGGGTTGGCACCGAGCACCTGCTGTTGGCCCTGATCAAGGAAGAACACACGATCGCCAGCAAATGCCTGCGCCAATTCGGCGTCGATTACGACAAGGCCAAGAAGGAAGTCGTCACGGTCATCGAAGGCAGCAACGCGGGTTCAGGCAAGAACAAAGAGTCATTCGAGAAAAGCAAAACGCCCGCGCTTGACATGTTCGGACGCGACCTGACGCAGCTGGCGCGCGAGAACAAACTGGACCCCGTGATCGGACGCGAGGAGGAAATTGAACGCATCCTTCAAATCCTGTGCCGCCGCACGAAGAACAACCCCATCCTGCTTGGTGAACCAGGCGTGGGGAAGACGGCCATCGTTGAAGGGCTTGCGCAAAAGATCGTTTCGGGCGACATCCCGGAGCTTCTTCGTGATCGCCGCCTCCTTTCTCTGGATCTGGCGGCCATCGTCGCCGGTACGAAATATCGCGGCCAATTTGAAGAACGACTCAAGGCGATCATGCAAGAGATTCGGCGCAACCCCGAGGTGTTGATCTTCATCGACGAGTTGCACACGCTGATCGGCGCCGGCGCGGCCGAGGGGGCCATCGACGCCTCCAATATGATTAAACCGGCCCTCTCACGCGGGGAAATCCAGTGCATTGGCGCCACCACGCTCGAGGAATTCCGCAAGTACATCGAGAAGGACGGGGCACTCGAACGGCGCTTCCAGTCGATCAGGATCGATCCGCCCTCGCTCGACGAAACCGATCAGATCCTCAGAGGTTTGCGCAGCCGCTATGAGGAACATCACAACGTGATCATCTCCGACGAAGCGATCGACCAGGCCGTGCACCTGTCGGACCGCTATGTGACAGACCGCTTCCTCCCAGATAAGGCAATTGACGTCATCGACGAAGCGGGCGCCCGCGCGCGGCTCCAAGCCAACATCAAGCCCCAGGAGATCAAGGACCTGGAGAAAAAGATCGCGGAGTTCGACGAAGAACTGCGCGTGCTCGCCCACAAGCAGGAATTCGAGAAGTGTACGGAGATCAAGGAACAGAAGGAAGAGGGCAAGAAAGAGCTCGACGCGATGCGGGCCGAATGGGACCGCGCCAAGGAGAGCAAAGACAACGTCCGCGTCATCGGCGAGAAGGACGTTGCCTACATCGTTTCAAAGTGGACCGGCATCCCCGTGATGCGCCTCGAAGAAGAAGAGACCCAGAAGCTGATGCGCATGGAAGATGAACTCGGCAAGCGCGTTGTCAGCCAGATCGAGGCGATCAAGGCGATCGCCCGCGCGGTCCGTCGCGCCCGCGCGGGCCTGAAGGACCCCAAGCGGCCCACCGGCAGCTTCATCTTCCTCGGGCCCACGGGCGTGGGCAAGACCGAGCTGGCCAAGGCTCTGGCCGAGTTCCTGTTCGGCGACGAGGACGCGCTGATTCGTATCGACATGAGCGAATACATGGAGAAGTACTCGGTCAGTCGCCTGCTGGGCGCGCCGCCGGGTTACGTCGGCTACGAAGAGGGCGGTCAGCTAACAGAGAAAGTCCGCCAAAAGCCTTACTCGGTCGTGCTGCTGGACGAAATCGAAAAGGCGCACCCCGACGTCTACAGCCTGCTCCTGCAGGTTTTCGATGACGGCCGCTTGACCGACAGTTGGGGCCACGTGGTCGATTTCCGCAATTCGGTCGTGATCCTGACGAGCAACGTCGGCACGCGCCGGCTCAAGAAGTCCGGCAAAATGGGCTTCCACAGCGGCGATCAAATGCACGACTATGAGGGGATGCGCCAGAAAGTCCTGGACGAATTGAAGAAGACGTTCAATCCCGAATTCCTCAACCGTCTGGACGAGGCCATCGTCTTCCGTTCGCTTGAAAAGCCGGATATCGAGCGAATCGTCGACATCATGGCCGACAAGCTCAATGACCGACTGGTTGACCGCGGCATCGTCGTCCATCTCGATGAAGCGGCGAAGAACTTCCTCGTCGAGAAGGGATACGACAGTGAATACGGCGCGCGGCCGATGCGCCGGATGATCCAAAAATACATCGAGGACCCGCTCAGCTCAATGATGATCAACGGCGAGATCCCCGACGGCTCCGACGTAATGTGCGCGCGGAAGGACGAGGACGAATTGGACTTCAACATCAAGATCCATTCCACCCCGCGCGAGAAAGTCGGCGCCGAGAGCGGCGGCGTGGAAGACTAAATCAGCGTCCGGCTAAAATCTAATCGATGAAACGGGCCCGAGACGATGAACTCTCTCGGGCCCGGTTTTGTTTGTGCAGGGACGGCGATCAAGAGACTTGGCGCGCATTCGCTTGATCCGCGGTTCCGCTCTCGGCCTTATTCATAGAAATCCAAAAAGCCATCAATGAAATTATCCGTGCCCTCCCGGACATTGGGGTAGAACGATAACAGCGCCGACATGCCGTCCCGGTCGCTGGAGGTGAAGAACCCGTCACTGAGGGGATCGAACGTCATCGATTCGCCCTCGTCCGATACATCCATCACCGACGCCGCGCAGGGACATGCAATATTGGACAAGAGCACGTTAAGGATTGTCCAGCCATCTAGAATCGTCCAGATGAACGTCTCGGCTTTGGTTCGAATCGCCATGCGGTCGCCCGTCGGCGAAACGTCTCCCCCCGCCGCCCTCTCATTGACGTAGATGATCCAATCGCCGGCATTGTGTTCAAGCGTGGTCAGCGCCCCGTCGGTATGTGGGCCGGGCTTGCGGTAGAACCTCGTCTTCCCGCCGCTCTTGTTCTCGAACGTGAAAATGTCGTTATTGACGGGATCCACGATCATGGCCAGCGCGTCTTCCGGACCGCCGGGATATTGCAACTGAAACTCTTCGACGCCGGTGAGCGTCTCGGTCAACCTCGGGGACTGACCGGAGTTGATCATGGGCTCGAGAACGCGATAGACACTCACATTGGCGCGAGTTTCAGTATCGTCGCCGATATCGCCGATGTAGAGATAATCCTGACCCGCCATCGGACCCCCGCCGATCGCGATCTCCTCCCAGTTGATGTTGGCGGCTCCATCGAGAGTGTAGGCGCCGATGTGCTGCCCCTGGGTGTTGATCGCATAGAGATCGGGCGGCTGGCCGTTGCCGGTTCCGTCATCAAAGACTAACCACAGGACACCGGAATTCATGCGGCTGGCGACCATGCCCGAGAGATCACCCGGAATGTCGGGACCGGCGCCGCCAATCTCATTTGAAGCGCTGAAATCCGCGCACGGGATGTCGTCTTCAATGGTCGTCCCCTGAACCTCACCCGCCGTGATCGCCTGATGCTCGGCGTCATTGCGGTCGGGGCCCTGGTCTTGGCGGATAATCCCCATTTTCTTCGCGAAGTAGATGTGCGATTCGCGAAGGGTCACCGTAAACAGCGGCGGCAGTTGGGAGCTGATCGGATTGGGAACTTCGATCGTGATGGTTATGACCGTGTGCAGAACGTTCTTAAAGTTTCCCAGGGGGGTCTCCACCACGTCCCTGAACTCCATGTAATCCACTTGCGAGGTCACATTCACCGTGATCGTGATCTCCGGCTGCGCCCCGCTTCCATCGGGGTCGACGCGCACGTTGGTTGCCTGCCCGGAGTCGATCACGGGCACTCCTACAACCTGCATCCCGCGTCCGCCGACGAACAGAGAGTCGGTCAGGATGATCGTTTGGGCCGGGAACATCCCGTCGCCGTCGGCCACGCCGTTGTGAAAACCCGTGAAGAACAGATCGCCGTTCCCGTCCAGGTACCAGAAGTCGATATCGTCCATTCGCGAGTCACCGACATCAAACACGGTCGTGGCGACCTGGCTGGAGGGGACGCCGTTGGTATCGATCGTGTCGGCCAACACGTCCCACCTGAAGTTGTCCTCCTGGCTGACGGGGCCGCCATCCTCGGCATTGAAACCCTCGTAGGTCCACGTATTTCCGGGATCGAGCGGAAAGTAGTCTTCGACGTTGAAGACATCCGGCATCTGGGCCCGCAACCCGGTCATGGCGGGGCATGACAACGCAAAACCGAATACCAAACTACGCGCGAAACGCGCGCGAACGCGTGAGCAAATGGTTCGAGGCGCAAGGTCTTCATGATAATCCCTTTCCGCTGGGTTGAGATTGACAAGAATAAGGGACAGCCAAGCCACGGGCCTTCCCTGGCTTCAAGGAATGGGATATTCATTCACGCGCCGAGAAACAACGGTGAAGATCGGCCCCAACGCCGGACTTATTCGCTCGGGGCGGCGGCCAGGCGGCGGCGGAATTCGTCCTCGTCGATCACCTCGATCCCTAACTGCTGGGCCTTCTTGAGCTTGGAGCCGGCCCCGGGGCCCGCGATCACCAGATCGGTCTTGGAGCTGACGCTGCCCGAGATTTTGCCGCCCAGCGCGACGATCCGCGCCGCGCCCTCCTCGCGGGTCATCGTCTCGATCTTGCCGGTCAGCACGCACGATTTGCCGGTGAACGGGGATTCAACCGGCGCGGCCTCGGAGGCGACCTCATCGGCCCGGCGTTCGAGGTTCACGCTGGCTTCCCGCAGCCGGTTGATCAATTCTAGGTTGTGCGGCTCGCGAAAGAACTCGGTAATGTTGCGGGCCATGATCTCGCCGACGCCCTCGATCCCCAGCAACTCCTCCTCTTCCGCACGGGAGAGGGCGTCGATCGACTGATAGCGGCTTGCCAGCAGCCGCGCGCCCGAGACGCCGACGAATCGGACGCCCAGGCCGATGATCAAGTTGGCCAGCGGCCGCGCCTTGCTCACCTCGATGGCGCCGATCAAGTTCTCCGCCGATTTCGCCGCCATCCGCTCCAGACCCGCCACCTGCTCAGGCGTCAGGAGGTAGAGGTCGGCGATGTCCTTGACCACACCGACCTCGACGAGTTGGTCCACCAGCTTGTCGCCCAGCCCGTCGATATCCATCGCCTGCCTGGCCGCGTAATACCGCAGGCGTTCCTTGACCTGGGCGGGGCAGGCGTGATTGACGCAGCGATGGACCGCTTCTCCCTCGGCGCGCTGTAGCCGGCTGCCACAGACCGGGCACGTCTCGGGATAGACGAAGCCCTTCTCATCACCCGCGCGCAGCGAATTCAACACCCGCACGACCTTGGGGATGATGTCGCCCCCCTTCTCGATGATGACCTGATCGCCCACCCGGATGTCCTTGCGCTCGATTTCGTCGGCGTTGTGCAGCGAGGCGTGCCGGATGGTCGTCCCGGCCAACAAAACGGGTTGTAGATGCGCCACCGGCGTCACGGCCCCGGTTCGGCCCACTTGCAGTTCGATGTTCTCCAGCTTGGTCTGGGCCTGCTCGGCGGAAAACTTAAACGCGATGAGCCAACGCGGGCTCTTCGTGCGCACGCCCAGCCGCCCGTGAAGCGACAGATCATCTACCTTGATCACTAGCCCGTCGGTCTCGTAATCAAGCTCGCGGCGGGCCGTCTCCCAATGCTCGATGGCCTCGAACACCCTGTCCAGCGACGCGCAATGGCGCCGGTCGGGATTAGTTGGCAGACCGAGTCCGTCGAGCAACCGCAGCAACTCCCAATGCGTCGGCGGCAGCGTGGCGTCGGCCACGCCCGTCGAGTACAGGTAGACGTCAAGGGGTCGCTGGGCCACCAGTTTCGGGTCGAGCAGCTTGAGCGTGCCCGCCGTCGAGTTACGCGGATTGGCGAACGGATCGAGGCCGGCGGCCACGCGCTTCTCATTAAGCTGCTCGAATTCGCGGCACCGGAAGAAGACCTCCCCGCGCACCTCGAAACGGCCGTCGGGACTGAAGTTGTCGAGCTTCTCCAAGGTTTTGGGCAGCCGCCCGATGGTGCGCGCGTTGGCCGTGATCTCATCGCCGCGCACCCCGTCCCCGCGCGTGGCCGCGTAACGGAGCCGGCCGTTCTCATACATCAACGTCACCGCCACGCCGTCGATCTTCAGCTCGACGACATAGGCCACCGGCTCGGCGGCGGGCATCTCCAGTCGGCGGTGGACGCGATCGTCGAACTCTCGGACCTCGTCGATCGAGTAGGTGTTGGAGATGGAGAGCATCGGGATCGGGTGAACGATCGTCGCGAAACCCTCGGCTCGGTCGGCCCCGACTTTTTGCGTGGGCGAGGCCGGAGAGACGAATTGGGGGAATCGTCGCTCCAACTCGGCCAGTTCTGCCGCCAAAAGATCATACTCGCGGTCGCTGATCTCCGGGGCGGCCCGCTTGTAATACAGGTCATCGTGGTATTCGACCAGGCGGCGGAGCTCATCGATGCGCTCGCGCGCCGCTTCGGGGCTGACCGGATCTTCAGGCATGGATTCCTCTGGCCGCGATTCGGGTTGCATCTTTCTCGCCGAGATTTTCGTTCGAGAGACAATAATCGCTTAACACCCCGAGGCCCGATAGTATATTATCATGCCTTCGCAAATTGAAGTTCACGGATGACGCCTTGAAGGGAGCGAATGGGGAATGATGAAAATCCACTTTATCCAGACAGACCAAGCCGGCGACCTTCCTCTGCCATCCTACCAAACGCGGGACTCGGCCGGGATGGACCTCCACGCGGCGGTTCCCCAGGACCGACCCATGCTGCTGGAGGCGGGACGCTGGGGCCTCGTGCCGACCGGGCTCAAGGTCGCCATCCCGCCGGGCCACGAAGCCCAGGTCCGGCCGCGATCAGGCCTGGCGCTCAAACACGGAATCGGCCTGCTGAACTCCCCCGGGACCATCGACAGCGACTACCGCGGCGAGATCGGCGTGATCCTGTTCAATTTCTCCGGCCAGAATTTCACCATCCGCCGGGGGGACCGCATCGCGCAAATCGTCATCAACCGGGTGGCGCGATTGGACTGGGAAAGGGTCGAGGCCCTGCCGGCCAGCTCGCGCGGGGAGGGCGGCTTCGGGCACACGGGGATTTGAACCGGGCGCAATGCGGCTCTCGTCTGGTTAGACGCCTGGAGACATGCCGGAAATGAACGAGCTGTTCCCATTCCATAGGAAGCTTCTGAACAAAGCCCCCTGAGACATGAAACCATCAACCAACCCCGATGCCGACCTAAAGAACGCAATCCGTGATGGCCGAGTAGTACTCGTTGCCGGCACGGGAGTCTCCATTGCGACCAGTTCGCATCCACAAGCCTCATGGTCGGGATTGCTCGAAAGCGGGATTGAATGGCTCAAAGAGCACAATCTCATGGATGATGACGAGGCCGAGGCTCAACTGAAACTGCTCAAAAAGAACCCCCAAATCCATCGCTTTATTTCGGCAGCACAGGACATCACCGCCGAAATGGGCGGCGTTCAGTCAAAGCACTTTGCCGAGTGGCTGGAGCGGACCGTTGGCGCGATCACAGCGAAGGACCGTAGCGTGCTCGATGCTCTCCACGCGCTTCGCCGGCATGGGCAAGGGCATCTTCTCGCCACCACCAAAACTACGACGGCCTCCTGCTCGGCGATCCACCGAAACTCAACGCCGTCACCTGGCAGGAACCCGATGACCTGATCGGCGCGGTCCGAGAGTGGGACACGGACAAGATCATCTTCCTCCACGGCTACTGGTGCAAACCCGAGTCCGTGATCCTCGATTGGATATCGTATGAGCAGATCGCACGCGACGAAAACTATCGCGACGATCCCGCCGCCCTTTGGAAAACCAACACTTGGGTTTATGTCGGCTGCGGCATGGATGGCCTGTCCGATCCCGATATCGGTTCGCTGCTGATGCGCTACGGCAAGCGAGCGCGCCAGGCAGGGCATTTTGACTATTGCTTGGTATGCGGAGAAACTCAGCGGCACGAATTTCAGGCGCGCTTCGATACGCTCAAACTCAACATCCGGGCCGTCTCGTATGGCGAGAGCCGTTCGGACCTGCCCGCGTATCTCCGCTCGCTCCTGCCTGCGCCGGCCGACACCCCGACCCCGGTACCCGTCGCCGAGCCGGCTTCCGCGCCGCCCGACCCCATCCCCACCGCCCCCGCCTTCTACGCCGAGCCGGACTACATCGGCTCAAACCAGTTCGTGGGACGCGACTCGCAGCTTCAGGAGTTGGACGACTGGGCCAGGCCCGCCGATCCGACCAACTTGCTGCTGTACGAGGCCATCGGCGGCAATGGGAAGAGCATGCCCACCTGGGAGTGGACGACAAGGTACGCCACGCAGGTCCGTGCCGACTGGGCCGGGCGGTTCTGGTATTCGTTCTATGAGCGGGGGGCGCTCATGGCCGACTTCTGCCGGCGGGCACTCGCCTACATGACCGGGCAGCCGCTAAAGGAGCTTCGCAAAAAGAAGACCGCCGACTTGAAGGAGCCGCTGCTGGCGCAACTTCACGCCCGACCCTGGCTGCTCATCCTCGATGGACTGGAGCGCGTGCTGGTGGCCTACCATCGGATTGATGCCGCCGAGATGCCCGACGAGGACGCGAACAGCCCCACCGACAAGATCGTCGATCGCGACCCGATCGACGCCATCCGCGATGAGGACAACGACCTGCTCCGCGCGCTGGCCGCCGCCGCGCCGTCGAAGGTTCTCGTCAGCTCCCGGCTCACCCCGCGTGTGCTGCTGAATCCCTCCGGCCAGCCCATCACCGGGGCAAAGCGGATCACGCTCCCCGGCCTGCGCCCGACGGATGCGGAGCAGCTCCTACGATCCTGCGGCGTCGAGAGAGACAGCGCCGCCATTCAGAGCTACCTCATGACCAACTGCGACCACCCCCCGCTGGTGATCAGCATCCTCGGCGGCCTCATCAATAACTACCTGCAGGCGCGCGGGAACTTCGACGCCTGGTCGGCCGATGGCGACGGCGGAGCCAAGCTCGACCTCGCCAGCCTCGACCTCATCCAGCGGCGCAACCACATCCTCCGCGCCGCGCTCGACGCCCTCCCGCCCGCGAGCCGCCAGCTACTCTCCACCCTCGCGCTGCTCTCCGAGTCCGTAGACTACGAGACGCTCAAGGCCTTCAACCCCCACCTGCCACCGGAGCCGGAGGAAGTCAATAAGCCGAAGCCTCCCTTGCGCGCTGGCAGGACTATAACGTGGCGGTGCGAGCGCGGTTGTCATCGGCGGAGTTTCGCGAGGCACCGAAGAAACTCACGGAAACCGTCACCGACTTGGAGCAACGTGGCCTCCTGCAATACGATGGACGCGCGCGGCGACACGACCTTCACCCTGTGGTCCGTGGCGTGGCCGCCGGTGGAATACGGGCGGAAGCCAAGCAGTGATACGGCCAGCGCGTCGTGGACTATTTCTCCTTTCAATCACACGACCCTTACGAGCAAGCGGATTCACTTGAAGATCTTAGCGGTGGCATGCACATAGTACGTACTCTGCTCAAGATGGGCCGCTATCAGCAAGCATTTGCAGCGTTCAACGGTGATCTGTCAATGTCTATGCAACATAGACTGGGGGCGGATGCAGAAATCCTGTCCCTGCTGCGGCCGTTCTTCCCCGACGGTTGGGGAATGTTGAGTGCCCATTTAAACAAATCGAATGCCTTCCAACTCGCTGTCCTTGCAAACCATAAGTTGCGTGCAATAGGGCAACTCAATGAAGCAATTGAAGCTGGCGGTGCTGTCGTATTCAGAGCTATCGATGAACAAAACGGTTTCGCGTTGGTAAGTATTTTGGTCAGCATGGCGAGTACTTGTTCCGTACAGAACCGGATCCAAAAAGAAGAGCTGTGTCGGCTTCTTGCGTTAGAGATAGCGGACAATAGAGAAACGAGATATCTACGGCTGGGTCGCCTGTATCAGCTCTCAAAGATGGGGCGTTTGAAAGAGGAAGACTCGAAGGCGTTTCTCGCGATTAGGGAAACAGAATTTAAAGCTCTTGCTCGACGACACTATGCGTTTTTTCTGTTCTGGAATGGAAGACTCAACGAGCAGATGCTGGCTAAGCCTGAAGAGTTGGCAAAAAGTGCAAAAAACCGGCACACTTTGCGCGATTTATTGAGGCTTAGATCGCAATGGAAGTTGCAGGAAGAGGAGTGGGCGCTGGCAGCGGCGAGCTTTGCCGAAGCCGTCCGTATGGCGCGCGAGAGCGGCATCCCCGATGCGGTATCCGAGACCGGACTCGCCCTGGCCAAGCACCACCTCGGCCAACTCGCCGAGCCGCAGCGCGAGACCGAGCGACTGGCCCAACTGCGCCATCCCGCGCATCGTCTCCTCGCCCAGCTCTGGCTCGCGCTCGACGACCCCGCGCAAGCGAAAGCCGCACGCGCTGGCCGCCTACAAGTGGGCCTGGGCCGACGGCGAGCCGTATGTGCACCGCTACGAACTCACCAAGACCACCGAACTGCTCCAACAGATGAATGTCCCCATCCCCCCGCTCCCGCCCTACGACCCCGCCAAGGACGAACCCGGCCCCTGGGAAGCCGACGTTCGTGCCGCCATCGAAAAGTTCCGGGCCAAAAAGGAAGTGCGGAACGACGAGCAGTGATGAGCGCGCGGCGCCGGCGGGAGAGGGCTCTGTCAGGCTATGCCTTCTAGAGTTGTCGAAATACGAATTCGCAGCCACGCGCTATCGGTGTCTAACCACCGGTTGCAGCGGACAGCACTGCGCGCCGCCGCTGAACCGAGGCGTTATGGATGGAATATAGAATACTGATTTAACACGGGTTATAGATTTTTATTCGAGGGAAATACGAGCACCTTGGCCAAGCTGGAGGTCGGTCGGGACGCTTTCGGGTGGGTCGCCTCGACATTCCGCTTTCTCCTCACGCTCGGTCCTCTTTTCAAGCCACACAAAGAAAAACGTGTTTTCGGGGTTGGCAGGCTTCTCGGGATGATATAAGTAGGCGTTTACTTATAAGATGGGGAAGGGTCATTCACCTCCTACCTGGAATACTGAATCCCTTACAGATAAGGAGGATTCCATCATAAATCGCAGAATGCTCTGGATGGTCGGTCTTTTGATACTGACCGTCTGAAACCAAACCGCGGCGCAGAACATCAGTTTCAACGTCACGGTGGAGAACCTGGCACCCGCCAATGGGAGGTTTCTGACGCCGGTTTGGATCGGCGTCCACGACGGGACGTTTGATGTTTTCGATTCGGGTTCACCCGCTTCCGCCGAACTGGAGCGTTTGGCGGAGGACGGCAGCGTGGCCCCGCTCAGTGGGCTGTTCGATGGCAGCGCGGCTGGAACCGTTCAGTCAACCGTATTCGGGCCCACCATCCCGCCCATCGCTCCGGGCGAGAGCAGCACCATAACGCTCGCGGTCGACGCCGGACTAGCCACCAGCCGCTATCTGAGCTTCGCCTCGATGGTGATTCCCAGCAATGACGCCTTCGTGGGCAATGGCGGCCCGCTGGCGCACGAGATCATTGACGGCGGGGGGAATTTCATCGATCAGCAGATCATGGTCATGGGCTCGCAGGTCTGGGACACCGGGAGCGAGGTCAATGACGAAACGCCGGCCAATACAGCCTTTTTCGGCCAAGCTGCCCCCGATACGGGCGTGGAGGAAGGCGGCAACGTGGCCCTACACGGCGGTTTCAATGCCCCGGGCGGCGGGGGGATCCTTGACGACGCGATGTTCTCCGGCGCCGACTTCACTGCGGGCGGTTATCAGGTGATGCGCATCACGATCACGGAACTGGCGCTCAAGCCCACCGAGGTGACCGTGACGGTCGAGAATCTCGCGCCGGCCAGCGGCACGTTCCTCACCCCGGTCTGGGTGGGGATTCACGACGGGACTTTCGACGTGTTCAAGCAAGGCGACCCGGCCTCCGCGGAGTTGGAACGGCTGGCCGAAGACGGCAACACCGGGCCGTTGGATACCCTTTTCGGCGGTAGCTCGGCCGGAGATTGGCAGGCCACCATCGCCAGCGGCGGCGCCATCCCGCCTTTCGCGCCCGGCGAGATGAACTCGACCACGATTCTTATCGAGGGCAGTCTGCCGACCAGTCGCTACCTGAGCTACGCCTCGATGGCCATTCCCAGCAACGACGCCTTTGTCGGCAACGGCGACCCCAAGGCGTTTCAGATATTCGACCATAACGGGGACTTCATTGGCGGGCAGATGATCGTGATGGGCTCGCAGGTTTGGGACGCCGGGACCGAGGTCAACGACGAGGCGCCCGCCAACACCGCGTTCTTCGGTTAGGCGACTCCTAACACCGGTGTTGATGAGAACGGGACGGTCGAACTCCATGGCGGGTTCAACGCGGCCGGCGGGGGCGGCATCCTGGATGATGCCATGTTTTCCAATGCCGACTTCACCGCGCCCAGCTACGAGGTCCTGCGTATTACGGTCTCCGGGCTCCTCGTCCCGGTCGAGTTGAGTGAATTCCTTGTCGAGTAGGCATGAATCAGCTACTATTTGGGTTGGGTTGCCGGTGCATTCGCTTTGTCGCCGGCGACAAAGCCTCATTTGTTTCCCTCGTCCGCCTACGCCATGAGCCCCAGACGTTCCCGCAAAGACGACATCATCGCCGCAACCGTCCGGTTGGTGGCCCAGAACGGAGTCAAGGCCGCCACGATCCGGGAGATTGCTCGCGCCGCCGGCGTCACCGAAGGGGCGATCTACCGCCATTACGTCAGCAAGGAAGAGTTATGCCTGGAGATCTACAGCCAGATCGTCACGGAAATGGCCAACATGAAGCAGCGGATTGCGGCAAACGATGCACCCATTCGCGAGAAGATTCGTGAATGGATCCAGATATCGTATGAATTCTTCGACCATCATCCCGAGGGATTCACGTTCATCCTGCTGACCACGCATAACTTCCCCGAGAACAAACGGGAGATCACCGTGCGACAGGGCAGGATTTTCATGGAGATGATCAAGAGTGCCGTGGCCACCGAGGAGATCAAACCCATCGCGCCCGAGTTGGCTCTGTCGCATTTCACGGGCGTCATGCTCAATGTTCCCCGGCTGATCAACGAGGGCCTTCTCGAAGGGCCCGCGTCGCGGTATTTCGAGGCGGTGGCCGATGCTGTCTGGAACATTCTCGACCCGCGGGAGGATCGGGCGAAGTAGGGAGGATCGGCGGGGTGGCTCCACCCCTGAGTCACGACGAGGCATGGCGGTGCTTGAGACCCTCTCGCACGAGGGCCTCCGCGTCCGCCCCGTTACCCAGCGTGTGTAGAGCAAGCGCGATGGCCCGGCGGGCCTGTGCGGGCCGCACGTCCAAGGCCTCGAGTGCCGCGACCGCGTCTCGGGCGGCCTCGTTCCGGAGGGACGTATCCAGTGGATCCGTCGGACGCACGGGCTCGGGAAGACTTGCGGCCAGGCGCTTGACCCGCCCCCTGAGTTCGATGATCAGCTTTTGGGCCATCTTGGGCCCGATCCCCTTGACCTCGCGGAACCGCTCGCTGTCATCCGCAAGCGTGGCCTGAACGATCTCCGAGATGGAAAGGTCGGAGAGGATGGCCAATCCCAGACCCGGCCCCACGCCCGACAGGCCCAGGAAGATATCGAAGACGTCGCGTTCATGGCGGGTCGCGAAGCCGTAGAGGCGGAGCGCGTCTTCGCGGACGTAGGTGCGGACCCACAGGGCGGTTTCGGCCCCGGGCTCGCCCGCTTGGTTGGCCGTTGGGGTGGGAACCGAAACGCCATAGCCCACTCCATCCACCTCGATCACCAGGTGGTCGTCTTGCCGTTCCAACAAAACTCCCCGTAGATATTCAATCATCCGCCATCGCTCCCGTCCCCCGGCTTTGATCATGCGGGGAAGCGTGGGCGCAGTGTATGATCTTGCCGGCACAAGGTCGATGGAAAACACGAATAGGCGGGGCGCGATTGCGCGCCGTCACTGGCGTCAATCAGCTCTCTGTGATTCCCCCTTCCCGAAAAGGGGTCTAATATGATTAGTCATGGGTGCGAACCCACGGATCGCGACTGATTTGCACCCCCCTCCGTAGCCCTCCCATTGGCGGCCCTTGACGGTTCATTCGACTTGATTTAGCATCGACATGATCATGAAGAGTTGAAACGGCCAGCTCTCTCATTGGTTTCCCCAAACGGCGGCTTTTTGATGTTCCAAGGCCCTACGCCTTCTCGCCCCTTGTACGGAGACCGTCCCCGATGAGTTTGCTTCGGGCCAGCAGCGGTTCCGTTAAGGGGCGGGTCTTCCGGCTTCACGAACGGACGCGCATCGGGCGCGCTCCCGATAACGAAATCATCCTGATCGACCAGCTTGTCTCACGCTACCACGCGCTCATTATGCGCGACGGCATTCACTTTGTTCTGCGCGATCTGGGCAGCAAGAACGGAATGCGCGTCAATGGCAAGGCCGCCAATCTGCGGCGTTTGCATATCGGCGACCAGTTCCTGATTGGCAAGGCCATGTTCAGTTTCGAGGTCCCCAAGGAACTGAAGACGGCCCGTTATTCGGACTCGATGGTCCAGATGGACGCCTTCGCCGATAAGTTCATCAAAATTCAGGACCGAACGGACGCCGCGCCTCCGTCAAACGATCATCTCACCGAACTGATGCTCACGCTCAGTCAATTGCTCGAGGGCGAGTCCGAAGACGTGCCCAACCTCCTGCAGGCACTTGTTGAGCGGATGATCATCATCATGGATGCCACTTCGGGGGCGGTCCTGATCCGGACCAGCAGCGGCGAACCCACTCCGTTGGTGACGGTCGGGCGTGAATCGAGGGTGATGATCAGCCAGGAGGGGGCCGGGGTCGTCCTCAAGGAGGGCAAGTCGGCCCTGACGGCGGCCTTGGTGGAGTCCGACGGCCAGATCCGCCCTCGATATCAACGCGCGCTGATGGCCCCCTTCATGCGTCGCGACCAGGTGCTGGGTGCCCTTTATGTTGAACGCCCTGACGGGGCTGAGTATACCGAAGAAGACCTGGTGTCGTTGCAGCGTTTGACCGCGTTGCTGGCCGGGGCGGTCCATTACGTCGTCCACCTTGACCAACTCATCTTGTCCGCCCCGGCCGTGCAAAGCGGGCCCTACATCGGGGACTCGGGCATGGCCCAAGAGGTGCGCGACCGCATCCGGCGGGTCGCCTCCAACGATAGCACGGTGCTGCTGACCGGGGAAACGGGCACGGGCAAGGAACTGGTCGCCCACGCCATCCATGCGGCCAGCGAGCGTTCGAAGAGTCCGTTCGTCCCGATCGATTGTTCGGCCATTCCCGCCAACCTGATCGAGAGCGAGCTGTTTGGCCATGAAGCCGGTGCGTTTACGGGGGCGGACCGCCTCAAGCGGGGGAAAGTCGAGATGGCCGAAAGCGGCACGTTGTTACTCGATGAAATCGGCGAGCTGCAACTCGATCTTCAACCCAAATTGCTGCGTTTTCTCGAGGAACGCATTTTCTACAGAGTGGGCGGTCTCAAGCCCATCTACTCCGACGTGCGCGTGGTGGCGGCGACCAACCGCAACCTACAGGATGCCGTCGAAAAGGGGCGTTTTCGCGAGGACTTGCTCTATCGGCTCAATGTGATGCCGATCCACCTGCCCCCGCTACGGATGAGGATTGAGGATACCCGGGCGCTGATCGAACACTTCGCCTCCAGGCTTGCTTCACGTGTGGGCAAGCCGTATTTGGGCCTGATCGACGAGACCTGGACGTACCTGAGTCAATACTCGTGGCCGGGCAACGTGCGGGAGTTGCGCCACTCGCTGGAGCGGGCGCTGATCCTGTCGGATGACGGCCTCCTGCGACCTGAACATTTCCAACTCCGGATTCCCGCCGACGCGCTCGAAGTCACGGCGCAAGGTGAACGCACGGGCACGCAGGTCGAACTTGTGGAGGAGGACGACGACGACCCTCCAACCCATCCCGAAGCCCCGCCGACCCTGGCCCAGGCCGAGGCCGAAGCGATTCGCCGGGCATTGCGATTTGCCGACGGCAACCGCGTGCGCGCGGCGAAGTTGCTAAAGATTCATCGCAACACGCTGGCGAAGAAGATCAGTGATTACGGGATCAGTATCTGAGGGTCAGTCGCGGACGTGCCACTGCCCCGAGCCGTCCTTGACCAGGTCGATTGTCGGTGTCTCATCGCCCGGCGCTCTGGGCGCGTGAGGCGGGGATCCCGGTGGTTCGGACCACCGTTCAGACTGGGCGGAGCGGCCGGGCTTCGGCGGCTTTGACCAACTTTGCTTGACCCGTTGAAACCATGCCCACGGCCGCGACACGATCAGATAACCGACCCGTGCGATCCACGTCAATATGCCCATCGCCACGGCAAACGTGAAAACCAGACCCACGAAGATCCCGGCCACGATCAGGGTGAGCAACACGCCGAGTGGACCGGGAATCCGATGCTGGGTGAACGATTTGTGGTCGATATGTCGTAGCGTGACCATCAGTGGTTCGTCGATGCGTCCGGAATTTGAAGCGTCCGCCGCCACCGGCCGCGGATCGCCACCTCTTTGCATGCTACCTCAATTCAAGTTGGATCGATAGGGAATGATTTGTGTCCACGGCGGATCTCGCCGCGGCGTCGGCGCTCAGCTCGCACGCGGATCGGCCTGCTGGTCTTGCGGTTGAGGATAAATTTCATCGTACAGCCACGCCAGAACCACCATGAAGATGATCAGACTGACGGGCAGGCGCCAGGGGAAGCTGAAGATGGCATCGATCAGGATCATGATATAGGCCCCGTAGATCGGGATGCATCGCAGGGCCCGGTTGGGATCGGGTTGGCGCATGATCGCGAAGTA
>CAUZJO010000027.1:0-5000 GCA_963580245.1 Candidatus Sumerlaeia bacterium
GATCGTTCCTTCCATTCCCAGACGCGCTGGAGGAACTTCTCGCGTCCCATGTCGCGCCGGTCCAGTTTCTCGCGCTCCCACAGGTCGCGTTCGACCACGTGCTGCGTGGCGATCCCGGCGTGGTCGGTCCCCGGCAGCCACAACGTGTCGCGCCCCTGCATCCGCCGCCAACGCGTCAGGATGTCCTGGAGCGTATTGTTGAGCGCGTGGCCGATGTGGAGGAAGCCGGTGACGTTGGGCGGCGGGATGACGATGGAATACGGCTCGCCCCCGGCGTCGACTTTGGCGGCGTAATACCGGCCCCGCTCCCACATTTCGAGAATCCCGTTTTCAACCGCATGGGGGTCGTAACGGCTGGGGAGTTCATGGAGTTCGCTCTGCGTCATTGGCGCCGCGCCCGTGGGGTCTATGTCTGCCATTGCCCGGTCCAATCCAATGGAGTCTCACCGCGTTCATACTATGCCCGCTGGCGCGGATTGTCGAGTCTTGCGTGTTTTTCCCGCGATTTCGCGGATCCGACCGCCTCGCGTATCCGATGCGGCGCAAGGGGCGTTGCGCGCCATGCTCGCTTATATCACCGACCCGAAGAACACCCCCAGGAACGTGCGCATGACGGTCTGTTCCTCGCCCTCCTCGAACGTGCGGCGGATTTGGTTGACGGCGTCGCGAACACTGTCGTAGAGCTCCGGATCATTGACCAGCTTGCCCAGCGTGCCTTTCCCCTCGTCGATCTTGCGGCCGATCGAGACAAAATGGTCCAGTCCCTGGTCCAGCTTCGGCATGGCCTCGCCGACCGACTCGAGGGCCTGGTCGATCCGTTCGTCGTTGCGGTCGATCAGTGCGCGGATTTTACTTGATGCGGCGTTGACGTCGTAGCCCTTGTAGAACCAGCTGCGGCCGGTCGAGCGCAACGAGAATCCGACGAGCAGGACGACGCCCGCCAGGATGACAATTCCGGCTTTGGCTGCCAGGCATGCTTGCTGAGGCACGGGGGAAACGACCTCCGGTTGCGATGCGTGGCCCGAGGGAGGACAAATCGAGTGACCCGGGCGCGGAGTAAATTCCGATGACTGGTTTTATTCGAGTTCCATGCCCGATTGCCGATATCAACTGCCCTTAAGTTTGGCTTGACTTGCGCCCGCTTGGAAGTCAAAATACCGGAGAAGTGTGTCAATTGGGGAGGAGTAAAAGAAACATGAAAAACACGCTTGACAAACCTCTCCAAAAATCTGTAGTGTTACATTGGCAGGTTAGCGGACACGGTCTTCTTTGCCTGCCTAGCGCGTAAACAACCGCGAGGGCTTCGCGCCTTGGGCCGTTCTTTGACAACTGAATAGAGAGCGTGCGGAAAACCGTGCCTGAGAGCATTTTGCGGACGCAAGTGTGATCAATCACGATAAAACAAAGCCGTGTCGGCCTTTCGGGGCAGGCGCGGCGTGAGAAAACTCTCCACCAAATGGTGGAATGGCGTTTCATCTACGGAGAGTTTGATCCTGGCTCAGAACGAACGCTGGCGGCGTGGATTAGGCATGCAAGTCGAGCGCGAAAGGGGACTTCGGTCCCCGAGTAGAGCGGCGAACTGGTGAGTAACAGGTGGGTAACGTGCCCCGAAGTGGGGAATAACCCGAGGAAACCCGGGCTAATACCGCATATGGCCGTTTACGGACCCTGGTCCAAACGGTTAAAGGATGGGTTTCGGCTCATTCGCTTTGGGATCGGCCCGCCCCCGATTAGCTTGTTGGTGAGGTAACGGCTCACCAAGGCGACAATCGGTAGCTGGTCTGAGAGGATGGTCAGCCACACTGGGACTGAGATACGGCCCAGACTCCTACGGGGGGCAGCAGTCTAGAGGCTTCGGCAATGGGGGAAACCCTGACCGAGCGACGCCGCGTGCGGGACGAAGGCCTTCGGGTCGTAAACCGCTGTCAGGAGGGAAGAATGCCCGAATGGTTAATTCGGGAGTGACGGTACCTTCAGAGGAAGCCCCGGCTAACTCCGTGCCAGCAGCCGCGGTAATACGGAGGGGGCAAGCGTTGTTCGGATTTACTGGGCGTAAAGGGTGTGTAGGCGGCCACGCAAGTCTGATGTGAAATCTCCACCGCTCAACGGGGAGAGGTCATTGGAAACTGCATGGCTTGAGTATGGTAGAGGCGAGCGGAATTCCTGGTGGAGCGGTGGAATGTGCAGATATCAGGAAGAACACCCGTGGCGAAGGCGGCTCGCTGGGCCATTACTGACGCTGAGACACGAAAGCGTGGGGAGCGAACGGGATTAGATACCCCGGTAGTCCACGCTGTAAACGGTGCACACTAGGTGTGGGGGGTATCGACCCCTCCTGTGCCGCAGTTAACACAATAAGTGTGCCGCCTGGGGAGTACGGCCGCAAGGTTGAAACTCAAAGGAATTGACGGGGGCCCGCACAAGCGGTGGAGGATGTTGTTTAATTCGAAGCAACGCGAAGAACCTTACCTGGGCTTGAACCGTGAGGTAAAACCATGGAAACATGGTGTGGGGGTAACCTCGACCTCATAGAGGTGCTGCATGGCTGTCGTCAGCTCGTGTCGTGAGATGTTGGGTTAAGTCCCGCAACGAGCGCAACCCTTGTCGTTAGTTGCCAGCGCGTTATGGCGGGGACTCTAGCGAGACTGCCGGTGATAAACCGGAGGAAGGTGGGGACGACGTCAAGTCATCATGGCCCTTACGTCCAGGGCTACAAACGTCCTACAATGGCCGGGACAACGGGTTGCGAAACCGCGAGGTCAAGCTAATCCCTTAAACCCGGCCCCAGTTCAGATTGCAGTCTGCAATTCGACTGCATGAAGTCGGAATCGCTAGTAATCGCGGATCAGCACGCCGCGGTGAATACGTTCCCGGGCCTTGTACACACCGCCCGTCACACCACGAAAGTCGGCGGTTCCAGAAGTCGCTGTTGCAACCCGCAAGGGGGCTAGGCGCCGAAGGAATTACCGGTAATTGGGGTGAAGTCGTAACAAGGTAGCCGTATCGGAAGGTGCGGCTGGATCACCTCCTTTCTATGGAGATCAAAGACCGACCCGGTGCCTGAATCAGGCATCAGCCGGGTCGCGGTCTCCAAGGTCGATCACTTGTAAGGAGGCGCAATGGCCTTATGGCTGTTCGCCTCTCCGCATGCCTTGGGCAGCGGGCATGTCTCTCTATTCAGTTCTCAACGAATGGCCTGGACAGGCCGAATGTTGAGTTGAGTCCTCAGCCGTTATGGAACGAACACCGATCCGCGGGCTCCTGGAGTCCGAGCAGCGGCATGCCAAGCCAACGGGGCCTGTAGCTCAGGTGGTTAGAGCGCACGCCTGATAAGCGTGAGGCCGGTAGTTCGAGTCTACCCAGGCCCACCATCCGAACAGGGTGATGGATAAAAGAGGGGGCCGTAGCTCAGCTGGGAGAGCGCGGGCTTTGCAAGCCTGAGGTCAGGGGTTCGATCCCCCTCGGCTCCACCAAACATGGGTCGAGTGGGGGGAAAAGAGATCAGAATTGAGCCAAGTCCGGGATCTTAAAAAGATGCCGGACTTGGCTGAATTCTGAGACGGCGCGGCGAGGGCCGTGCCCGTTTTGTGTTCTTTGACAGATGAGTTGGTTAGAATGTAAGAGAAATTTGGTTAACAACCAAGCATCTTCCGCCGGGAAGAAGAGTAATGCCCGTAGTGGTAGTTAAGCTACTAAGGGCGCATGGTGGATGCCTTGGCGCCAAGAGCCGATGAAGGACGTGGTAAGCTGCGATAAGCCTCGGGGAGCTGCAAACAAGCCTAGATCCGGGGATTTCCGAATGGGGCAACCCCCCATGGTAAAGCCATGGGACGGCCGGCTGAATACATAGGCCGGTACGAGGGAACCCAGCGAAGTGAAACATCTCAGTAGCTGGAGGAAGAGAAATCAACAGAGATTCCGGAAGTAGCGGCGAGCGAAACCGGAACAGCCTAAACCGTTGCCGCTTCGGCTGCAGCGGGGTTGTAGGGCGGTCAATATGGGAGGTAGAGGGTTAGCTGAATGGTGCTGGAAGGCCCAGCCAGAGTAGGTGAGAGCCCTGTATGCGAAAACCCGAAGCCCCCTAGATCGTTCCTGAGTAGGTCGGGACACGTGGAACCCCGACTGAATCTGGGGGGACCACCCTCCAAGGCTAAATACTCCTTGGCGACCGATAGCGAACCAGTACCGTGAGGGAAAGGTGAAAAGTACCTCGAGAAGAGGAGTGAAATAGTACCTGAAACCATGCGTCTACAAACAGTCGGAGCGCTGTGACTCGTTAAGGGTCCGCGCGACGGCGTGCCTTTTGCATAATGATCCGGCGAGTTCGTCTACGTAGCAAGGTTAAGAGCCTTTGGCTCTCAGCCGTAGCGAAAGCGAGTCTGAATAGGGCGATTTAGTTGCGTGGATGAGACCCGAAGCGGGGTGATCTAGCCATGGCCAGGGTGAAGCGTGCTTAACCGCACGTGGAGGCCCGAACCAGTATGCCTTAAAAAGCGTTTGGATGAGCTGTGGTTAGGGGTGAAAGGCTAATCAAACCCCGTGATAGCTGGTTCTCTCCGAAATGCCTTTAGGGGCAGCCTCATGTGTTGAGTGGTGGGGGTAGAGCACTGAATGGACTAGGGGGACTACAATCCTACCGAACCCAAACAAACTCCGAATCCCATTACTGGAAAGCATGGGAGTGAGACAGTGGGGGATAAGCTTCATTGTCGAAAGGGAAACAGCCCAGACCGCCGGCTAAGGTCCCTAAGGATACGCTCAGTGTTAAAGGATGTGGACTTTCCCAGACAACCAGGATGTTGGCTTAGAAGCAGCCATTCATTTAAAGAGTGCGTAATAGCTCACTGGTCGAGAGGGTCTGCGCCGAAAATGTAACGGGGCTAAGCGTGTCACCGAAGCCGCGGGTGTCGATGTTCTTCGGAACGTCGGCGCGGTAGGAGAGCGTTCCCAGGGCTGTGAAGGTCGAGCGTAAGCACGGCTGGAGCGCTGGGAAGTGAGTA
>CAUZJO010000027.1:7500-36758 GCA_963580245.1 Candidatus Sumerlaeia bacterium
TTCCGTTGGCCGTCGGCGTGTCGCCGAAGCTCGATCCTTTGGAGCACATGATCGAGCGGCTGCGCCCCAAGCGCGTCATCGCCTGGTTTTCGCCGTTTCGGGTTGGGAACGCCAATGATGCGTTGGCCCTCGAAGACCACCACGTCCGCGAGGCCCACCCTGAGTGGCTCTCCGTCCGCGTCGACGGTCGCCAGGTCGACGATGCCGGTTTCCAATATCTGGAACCCGGGCTGTCGGCCGTTCAGGAGCACCTGGCTGCGGTCGTGCAGGACCTCGTCAAGCGTTACGATCTCCACGGTATTTACTTTGACTCGGTCTTCGATCCGGGCTGGGATTGGGGCTATCATCCCGACGTGATCGAGCAGTGGAAGGAAGAGATCGGAACCTATCGCAAGCCGTCCGTTGACGATCCGAAGTGGATGGCCTTTCGTGCCCGGATGGTGTCGCGCTCGCTCGAGCGGATGTCCGAGGCCGCGCGCGAGGCGCGACCCGGCATTGTTGTGATGGCCGGGGCCGAGGCGATGGGGCGCGCCCCGGTCGGCGGCACCGGGTTCACCGACGCCGTGGTCTTTCAAGACCACCATCAGGATTGGCGCGGTTGGCTCAATGACAAACTTGTGGATCGGCTCATTTTAAAGAACTTTCGCGCCGAGGTGACCGGGTCCGAGAGCTATGACCAGTGGATGGAGTACGCACTGGAATTAGGTGGCCGTGAGGGCGTGCCATTGGCCATGGGCTTGGGTGGGCGGCTTAATGAAGCGGTCAACACGCTGGCGCAACTGAGGCGAGCGACCCGGGCCGGCGCCGATGGCGTGGTGCTGGACGGCTACGGCCGCATCGTCCGCGACCATGGGGCGACCGTCCTTTTCTTGAACGCGTTGGAGCGGACCGTATTCGCCAAGGAAGGCCTGGAGAAATGGGCCGCGACCCGCCACGAGCGGGTCATCGCGGCGCGCAAACGGCCGATCGACGAGGCCGCCGCGGATGAAATGGTGGAATCGGTCGCCACGGCCAAGCAGAGTCAGATCGCCGACGCCGAGCAATCCCCACTGCCCGCGACACTGGCCGAAATAGCCGACGAAGATCCAACGCTTCCGCCGCCGCCCAGCTTTGAAGAAATCGACGGCGTGCTGATACCCGTGGATCCGAACCAAGCGGCCCGCGAGAACGGGCGCAAGCTGTTGAGCGAGGAGGACCGGGAGGTCATGGAATCGATAGCCCATCTCCAGGGTGGCACCGCGACGGGCAAACCCTCGCCGGCGGACCCGACCTCTTCCGCCTCGGTTCCCGCCGGGGCGAACAATCGCCTGCCGACCCGGCGCCAGATGCTCCTGGATTTGCTGAAGGATCCCGACTTCAAAGTCGAACCACGTTTTAAGCTGATGCGGCCCGACGCTGACGCCAAGGAATACTTGCGCCGCCATTTCGGTAATATTGTTGAGGATTAAAGCCCCGGTCCTGCTCCCTCAAAGTTCATGATCGGCGGTCGAATCCGCATTCCGCATCTTGCCCCCCCAAAACCCCTTCGATGCGAACAACTCAACGCGACGGCCCGGTCAATCGATCCGATGCACCCACCGAGCGGCTCCGCGGGACCGTTGTGCACATTACGTTCCGCAACCCAGAAAACGGCTACTGCGTGACCAAACTGCGGCCGGAGGACCGCGTCGCCCCGGATAAGCTATCGGGCGAGGGGCTCGTGACGTTGGTCGGTGCCATGCCGGGGCTCGATGTCGGGGAAGTGATCCAGGCCGAGGGGCGGTGGGAACGGGACCGCCGCTTCGGACCACAGCTGCGCATCGACTGGTTCAAGCCGACGCTGCCGAGCGGTCGCAAGGGGATCGAGGTCTACCTCGCCTCGGGCGCGATGAAAGGGATCGGTCCGGTAACGGCCCGGCGCATCGTCGAGACCTTCGGCGAGCAGACGTTCGAGATCCTGGATGCCGACATCTCGCGCCTGCGGGAGGTGCCCGGCATCGGCCTCAAAACCCTGGAAAACATCGAACGCGAATGGCGCGAGGCCCGCGGCGACCGCGAATTGGTGACGTTTCTCGGCAATCACGGGGTCTCGCCGGCGATGGCCGCGCGTCTGCGCAAGACGTATGGCGAGAACGCCCTGGCGACCGTCCGCGCCAACCCCTACCGCCTGATCACCGACGTGCGCGGAATCGGATTCTTTCGGGCCGATGAGATCGCGCGTAAGATCGGCCTGCCGCTGGATGCTCCAGAGCGAATCGATGCCGCGCTGGCCCACGTCCTGGAGCGTCAAGCCCAGGAGGGCCACACATACTGCCCCCGCCCCAAACTGGAGGAGGACGTCGTCAAGCTGGTCGAGGCCCAGCGGGAGCGAGTGGCGGAGCGACTCGATGAGGCGATCCTGAAGCAGCGGCTCATCCAAGAAGAGATGCGAGGGGAGCCGGCCGTTTTTCTCAAAACACTGCACGCGGCCGAGTCGTCGCTCGCCTATCGGGTTCGCGAGTTGGCCGCCGCGCCCAAACGCCTGCCGAAGATCGACGTGATCGCCGTGCTTGCCGACTTTGAACAGCGCGCGCGTTTCCGGCTCGCCGCCGCCCAGCGCGATGCGGTCTTGCGGTTGGCGCGCGGAGGGCTGTTGATCCTGACCGGTGGTCCGGGGACGGGCAAGACGACCGCCGTGCGCTCGGCCATCGAGCTGTTTCACGCCGGACGGTTGGGGGTGCGATTGGCCGCGCCGACGGGCCGGGCGGCGCGCCGGCTGGCCGAGACCGCCAAGCTGCCCGCCGAAACCATCCACCGGCTGCTGAACTACCAGGCCCCGCTCGGACGCTTCGGGCGCGACGCCGCCAACCCGATCGAAGCCGATCTGATCATCATCGACGAGGCCTCGATGCTCGACGCGCAGTTAGCCGATTGCCTCTTCGAGGCGATCCCGCCCAAGAGCTGCGTCATGCTGGTCGGCGACGAGGACCAATTGCCTTCGGTGGGGCCGGGCAACGTCCTGGGGGACTTGATCGCTTCGGGCGCGCTGCCGGTGGCGAGGCTGACCGAAGTTTTCCGGCAGGCGCGCGAGAGCTTGATCGTGACCAACGCGCACCGGATCAACCGTGGGTTGGCGCCCCATCTCAATCCTCCGCCCGAGGTTGAGCGACCCGATTTCTTTTTCATCGAGCGTGAGGAGCCCAAACAGGTGACCGAGGCGATCGAAACGCTGGTCGCCGAGCGCATTCCCCGTAAATTCGGCCTCGATCCCTCGCGCGACGTGCAGATTCTGGCTCCGATGCGGCGCGGAGAGTTGGGGGTCGAGGCGCTGAACCGCTTAATGAAGCGGCTACTCAACACATCGGAGGCCCCGAGTGATCCCGCCCAGGCGGACGAGGAGGTGGATGAACGGGCGGACCGACGATGGCTGGAACCGTCGCCCGGGGACCGCGTCATGCAGACCACGAACAACTACGACAAGGCGGTGTTCAACGGCGATATCGGCCACGTTCGTAGTCTCAACGCCAAGACCGGCGAGGTCCTCGTCGATTATGAAGGGCGGACCGTCGGCTACCTGCGCGATGAACTCGACCAGATCACCCTGGCCTACGCGATCACGATCCACAAGGCGCAGGGATCCGAGTATCCGGCGGTAATCATCCCGATCCATACGCAACACTGGATCATGCTGCAGCGCAACTTGCTCTACACGGCCCTGACGCGCGCACGGCGACTGGTCTGCCTGGTCGGCACGCGCCGCGCCATGCGCCGCGCCGTCTCCAACGCCACGCAGGCCAAGCGTTTTACGGCGCTCAAAGTGTTTCTGGAGCGTGAGAAGGACGTTGCGGAGGACCCCATTGAATGAGCGACGTCACAAGGCCCGCCTCTTTTTCCACAAGCGCAACGGAAGCGGATTTCATCTCGACCCGACATGCGAACGATGGGGTCGTATGCCGGTCAGGACCTTGCGCTCGGACCGATGTGCATGAAACAGGTCCCAGCGGAGTTGAAGATTCAGCCAGAAATCGGGCGAGACGCCAAAGTACTTGGCCAAGCGCAAGGCGGTGCTTGGCGTCACGCCGCGGTGCCCGTTCACCAGCTCGTTAACGCGCTGGTAAGGCACGCGGATTGCTTTCGCCAGTTGACGCTGAGTAAGTCCCATGGGAATGAGAAACTCTTGGAGTAGCATTTCGCCTGGATGCGTGGGTGATCGGTGAGTAGGTATGCGTATCATGCCGGTTCCTCCGCGCGCTTTATTCCGTTCTAATGGTAGTCCACGATTTCCACATCTCGTGGACCCTTCTTGGTCCACGAGAAGCAGATGCGGTATTTTTCGTTTATGCGTATATTATACTGTCCCTTTCGAGCGCCGATTAAGGCCTCGATGCGATTACCCGGAGGTACGCGGAGTTCGGCCAATGATTCGACCGAATCAAGCTGGTCGAGTTTTCGGGCGGCTTTCGTGTCCTTGCCGTGGAAGATGTCCTCGGTTCCCACGGTCTTGAAGGACATGATCATGAAAGCACGATAGCACGGAACTCATGTTACGTCAACTGACAGACCCACCACTAAGTGAGGTTTGGAGCTGACGCTAAAAGGCTTGTATGAATGCGACGGCCCTTCCTGACAGCCCGCTGGTCCAACGTATGTTTGCTGACCTACGAGGTGCCGGATGCGTGGCTTGGGCCGCATCTGCCGCCGGGCTGTGAGTTGGACCGGCGCGGCGGCATGGCACTGGCCAGTTTGGTGGCGTTTGATTTTTTGGATACGCGGGTGTGGGGCGCGGCGTGGCCCGGGTATCGGTGTTTCGCGGAGATGAATTTACGGTTTTATGTTCGCCGAGACGGCCGGCGCGGCGTGGTGTTTATTCGCGAGATCGTGCCGGGGCGGCTGGTGGCTTGGCTCGCTCGATTGATCTATAACGAACCGTACGTGAGGGCGCCGCTGACCAGCGCCACCGATGAATCCGCCGACAGAATCCGCGTGACCCACTCGCTCGACTGGCGCGGCCGACGATTTCGCGTGGGCGTCGAGGCGTGTAAACCATCCTATACGCCCGAGCCCGACAGCTTCGAACATTTCCTCAAGGAACACCAGTGGGGTTTCGGCCGCGCGCGCGATGGGCGGGCCGTCCGTTATGAGGTCACCCATCCAGTGTGGGACGCCTATTCGGTGGAGGCGCATGACTTGGATTTCGATTGGGAAGCGGTCTATGGCCGACCGTGGGGCGAACTGAGCGCGCAAGAACCCTGTTCGGTCATTCTTGCCGCTGGATCGGAGGTCGCCGTCTATCCGCGCGAGATTCCATGATGTTTGATCCCGCCTCCATGTTCCTCAAGCTGACGCGAATGATCGGCCTTGTTTTCCTCTGGACCGCCCCGTTGATATTTGTCTTGGGCGTTTTCTTTCTCATTCGAACGGTCATCTTCTTGAGCCAGGGCTCCCGCGCCGACGGCACGGTGGTAGAAATGGAGAGCCAAACGCCTGGCGGCGGTGGTTCGTCCCGTCCCGTCTTTACATTCGTTGATCAGCACGGCGAGAGGCACACGGTTGGTTCAAACTTGTGGCGGGATCCACCGGCGCATGAAGTCGGCGAAGCGGTATCCGTGATTTACGATCCGAACCATCGGAAAAGCGCGAAGATTGATTCGTTCATGACGATCTGGCTCAAGACTCTCTTATGCGGGTTGGGATCACTGAGTCAGTTGTTCTTGGGGCTCATGGTCTACTTCTATACACCCATCCAAATGAAACGTGCAACGGCCGGAATCATTGAGAGAAAGATTGCCGGCTCGGTGGAGGTGGCCGAAATGATGTCCATCGGCATGAATCCCGGCGAGCCGGGCGACGTCGTCAAACCTTCAAGTTGACGAACCGATCCTCGCGGTGGGAAACTGGCGACCGGGCGTGGCCTAGGGGCCGCTTCCGGAATCATTGTTGTCAGAATCTCGCGCAACCGTTCGCCGGAGGGATGAGAAGGTGTTGACCCAAGAGGAGTTTTGCATGTTCGATTCGCTGACCATGGCATCGGCCGATCCGATTTTGGGATTGACCGAGGCTTTCCGCAACGACCCAAACCCAAACAAGATCAACCTGGGCGTGGGGATTTACGTCGATGATACGGGCATCTCTCCGATCTTCTCGGCCGTCCGCAAGGCCGAGCAGCGCATCCTGGCCGAGCGCAAGACCAAGGCCTACCTGCCCATCGCCGGACCGGCCGAGGCGGGCGCGGCGGTCCAGCGGCTGGTTTTCGGCGCCGACCACTCGATCGTGACCGAAGGCCGGGCCCGTACCGCGCTGACGCCCGGCGGCACCGGAGGCTTGCGCGTGGCTGGCGACTTTTTGCACAAGCACGCCCCGGGGGCCGCGATCTGGTTCAGCAAGCCGACCTGGAACAACCACTTCAACGTCTTCCAGGCCGCGGGGCTGGAGATCAAGGAGTATCCCTACTACGACGAGCAATCCCACGAGGCCCGGATCGAGGCGATGATCGAGGCGATCGGCGCGATACCGGCGGGTGACGTCATCCTGCTTCACGGTTGCTGCCATAACCCGACGGGGACCGACCCGTCGGCCCAGGACTGGGACCGGATCGGCGAGGCGATTGCCGCGCGGGGTCTCCTTCCGCTCGTCGACCTGGCTTACCAGGGCTTCGGCGAGGGGCTGGAGGAGGATGTGCGCGGGCTGCATCGCCTGTGCGAGCGCATCCCCGAAATACTCGTCGCGACGTCCTATTCCAAGAACTTCGGATTGTATAATGACCGGGTGGGGGCCCTCACGGTCATCGGCCAAACCTCCGAAGCCGCCGAGAAAGCCCTCAGCCACATCAAGGCGACCGCCCGCGCCAACTACTCCAATCCGCCCGCCCAGGGGGGCGCGATCGTGGCGACGATCCTCGGCGACGGGGCACTGTGCACCGAGTGGGAAGAGGAACTGGCCACCGTCCGCGGGCGCATCCAGCAGATGCGGCGGCTGTTCGTCGAGACGCTCAAGGCCAAGGGCGTCGAGCGCGATTTCTCGTTCCTGACGCGCCAGCACGGCATGTTCTCGCTCTCTGGCCTAAGCCGCGAGCAAGTCACCCGGCTCCGAGATGAAAAATCGATCTACCTGGTCGGCTCGGGCCGGATCAACGTGGCTGGCATGACCAGCGCGAACATGGACCGGCTGTGTGATGCGGTGGCTGAGGTTTTGGGGTAGGTATTATGTCTTCGGAACAAAGAGATTACGATTGATCCGGTTCCGTGTCGGCCGCGGCGGCGGCGTCGTCGGTGTCTGCGTCGGTTTCTTGTTCGTCGTCTTCCTGGTCCTGTTCCACCGTCAATTCAAATTCGGCCGCCTCGCGCAGGTCGGCGAGCCATTCGCGGCGGACGGTTTGGCGTTGGACGTCCAGGTAATCGCCCGAGAAATCGCGGCGGTCTTCCGCGAACTGCTCCTGGGTCGGCTCCTCCATCTCGAGCACCTTCCACACCGTGTAACCGAGAATGTTGTTCGCGTTGAAGCCGTAAGGCGTCACGCCCGTGGAACCCACCTTCAGGCCCAGCGTCTCTTGGGTAAACCCGATGAGCGTGCCGCCGAGGTCCCCGATGCGATCGGTGCGCTTGACGGGGTCGGTCGTGAACGGCGCGCGGGGGGCTTCGGCCAGGGCGGTTTCGAAGTCGGCGCCCCCTTCGATCAGCCCCAGGCCCTGGCGGGCGGAGACCTCGGCCAGCTCCGACGCGCGTTCGCTCCGCAGCACCTGTTCGACCTGAACGCGCACTTCCTCCAGCGGTGGATCATATGCTTCGAGCTTCTCCACGACCTCCAGCGCCGTGAGCTGATTGTTGGTCCTAAGCACGTCGCTCATCTTCGGCTGGCGGTCATTCATCCACAGGCTCATCACGTGGTCGCGGTCGGCGTATACCGACCCGATATCGGGGATGAAAAACGCGTCCGCCGCCACGCGGGTGGTCAGTTCATCATCGAGGCCGACTTTCTGCCCGAAACTGCGCAGCGTCGTGTGGTGGCGGATTTCCTCCTTCCACGAGATGAACTTCTCCTCGAACGCATCGTCGGATTCTTTGGTCAGGTAGTCCTGCTGGACGTCGGGCCGGATTTCCTCCAGCGGCGGCGTCCCTTCGGCGCGGCGCTCGGCGATTCGGGCCAGGATGACGCCGCTCGATTCGACGATGGGGGTCGAAACCTGGTCGTCGGACAGCACCTGGACCTGTTCCATGTATTCGGGCGACCGGGCGGCCGAGCCCTGTTCGAGCCAAGTCACGCCCTCACGGAAGTAGTAGCTGAGTTCGGGGCGCTGGGCCTTCAAGACCTGACTGACGGTCGACCAATCATCCAGGGCCGCGAGCAACGGGCGCTGCTCGGTCAAGGCGGCCACCGCCTGGGTCGTCGCCGTATCGCCCGAGAGCGAAACGAATATCTCGTCGACCTTATAGGCGGGTTGCCTCAGATAGTCCGCCTGGTTCTGTTCATAATAGACCTGGAGCTGTTCGTCGGTGAATTCGATCTGGTCCTTAAGGTCCTGCTTGGTCAGCTTGATGTAAGCGTAACGGCGCTGCGGCAGCTTGCGGAATGCGTCCATGTTTGCGGCCAGGTAGGACTCGAGGTCCTGGTCGGTGATGACGACCTGGTCCTCAAAATCCCGGGCCGGGTAGCCGGCCATCTGAAACTTGATCTGCTCGTTGATCAGCACATACTCCTGCCACAACTCGAAGAGCGAGGCATGGGCCAGCAACGTTTGGATATTGAGGACGCGCTGGACTTCTCGGGATTGGCGTTGCAGCTCGATATAGCCCCGCTTGTTGGTGTTGTATCGTTGCGCATACCTCTCAAGAAGCCTGTCGTTCATGTTGGGTTGGGCCCTGAAATCGTCGATGATCTCCTCTTGGGAGACGTACACGCCCATTTTGTCGGCCTGCCGCTCCAGGAGGATCTGGTCGGCCGCCCCAGCCGCTGTTTCCGCGGTGGTGATGATCCGATCAAGTCCCCCCGAACGAAAGAGCTGGGCCTGAATTTCCCTCGGCACGCTGGACAGCTTGCTAAGTTGGACGCCGGCTTGGGCCCGCTGGAGCATCGGGGAGTTGATCGAGATCCATCGTTTTAGCGGGTTGAGACTCCCCGAACGCAGGCGCGCGAATACCTGGTCTTGGGGACCGGCGGTCGGATCGCTGGCCTGCCACCCGTAAAAGAAGACAAACGAGACGATGACGATCGCGAATAGAATATAGAGCAGCCACTTCAGCTTCTTGGCGTCGCGCATATCTTGAAGTCTAAACATATTATGAAACTCCCAAGGGTTCGTGTACCGCGGGCCCGAGATGGTTCCTCTCGGGGATTGCGTCTCGGCCCGCCGGTGTCTACGTCAATCGAATGTGTCTAAAGCGGCGCTTGCCCACCTTTACCATGTATTCGCCCGCGGTCAGTTCAGCGACGGGGTCGGCGACCTTCTCTCCATTGACCGACACGCCCCCTTGCTTGACCAGCCGGCGCGCTTCGCCGTTGGTCGCCGCCATGCCGGCCCCCACAACCACGTTCACGATGCGCATGGATGCCTCGCCGCCGAGGGCCATCTGAACCTGTTCGGCGTCGGGATCAACCTCTCCGTCGCGGAAGATCGAATCGAACCGCGCGCGGGCGGCCTTGGCCTGGTCGCGGCCGGCGTAGCGGGCCGCCAGGGACTCGGCGATATCGGCCTTCAGGTCACGGGGATGAAGCTTGCCCGCCTCGACCTCGGCCAGCAGGGCTTTCACCCTCTCCGGCGGATATGAAAGCGTCAGCGCCATGTAGTCGGCCATCATTTCATCCGGGATGCTCATCGTCTTGCCGAAGATTTCATCGGTCGGCTCGGTGATGCCGATGGCGTTATCCAGACTCTTGCTCATCTTGTTGACGCCGTCCAGGCCCACCAGCAGCGGCATGGTCAGGATGCACTGAGGGCTCATGCCTTGCTCGCGCATCAATTCGCGGGCCACCAGCAGGTTGAATTTCTGATCACTCCCGCCCAGTTCGATATCGGCGCGAATCGCCACCGAGTCGTGGCCCTGAACCAGTGGGTAGAGAAACTCGTGGATGTGGATCGGGCGGTTCTCGGCGTAGCGTTTGTGGAAGTCGTCGCGCTCGAGCATGCGGGCGACCGTGTAGCGCGAGGCCAGGGCGATCATCTCGCTGAAGCCGAGCTTATCGAGCCACTGGCTGTTGCGCACCACTTCGGTTTGCTCGGGGTCGAGGATCATGAATATCTGATCCAGATAGGTCAGCGCGTTGTGTTCGACCTCGCCTTCGGAGAGGGTTTTGCGCGTTTCGCTCTTGCCGGTGGGGTCGCCGATGCGGGCGGTGGCGTCGCCGATGATGAAGATGATCCGGTGGCCGAAATCCTGGAACTGGCGCAGCTTGTTGATGACGACGGTGTGGCCCAGGTGCAGGTCCGGGGCCGAGGGATCGGCGCCGAACTTGACGCGCAACGGCCGGCCCTCGATCAGTTTGTCGCGCAGTTCCTCGGCCGGCAGCACGTCCACGGCCCCCGCCGTCAGCGTCTCCCACTGCTCACGAATGGATTCAGGAATATCCATGCTCACGAATCGGGCCAACCCTCCCAGGGTGTTGGGCATGGGAGCCCGTTGGGTCGCTTACCCTCGCGAGATACCCACGGAGTCCATGCATCCCGAAAATCATACACGCCCCGGCGATAACCGACAAGCTCTGATGGACCGGGGGTGACGCAATGGGTGTGATCCGGACCTCGGCCCCCCACGGTCGCCCGCGGGTTTGCAGATATAATGCGAGGCAAAGAGGGCGATATTGGGGTCGATAAACTCCTCGGTGATGTCCAGCAGCCACTCGACGTGGTGACGGGCCTCCTCGATCAGCCCTTCGTCGATCACCGCGCGATAGATCGTGTATCCCACTCGATCGTACTGCGCTCGCGATCCCCGATGCGTTTAAGAAAGAAGGGCGACCCCTTCAGGCCGCCCCTCATCATGAATCCTGCCGGGGTAGATCCCCTGGGGATGGATTTCTTAATCCAATTCAAACTCCGAGAGCCCGATCGGTACCTCGACTTTTTTCAACGGGGCCTGCGCCTCATTGTCCGGCGCGTTGTTGAGGTCCGACTCCAAATGCACAGCATCCACGTAGACCGTTCCATTGGATACACCGACCGATAGATTGCCCGTCAGGCGCGCCGAGCCGATGCCGGCGCCGTATTCGGGGTCGTTCGGGGTCAGCTCCAATTGCGGGGCGGCGCTGGCCGCGTAGAATTGAATGCCGAGGGCGTCCATACTAAAGCCAAGACGCGAGTCACTCTGTGGCAAGCCGTCGGAGGTGATGACGATCGTCAGGACGATCCATTCGTCGGTCGACATCGAGCTGAGCAACATCCCGGACTGGTTGATCGCCACATCCTCGCCCCCGACCAGGTCCGCCCCGCCAGCCCCGTCGCTGACGACTTCGACGTAGATATTGTGGGCGGTGTCATCAAAGGTGAATGGCAAATCCAGCCGTCCCATGACGGTGCCCGCCCCGGCCGGGACGTTGGCCACGCCGACGCAAAGCTGCACGATGTGAAGGCCGCCATTGGTGGGATCGTCGCCGGCATCCAGCTCAAAGCCCTGACCGGCGTCCATCTTGTATGAGTTCGCGCTGGCAAAGCCGCAATCGGCGGAAACCGCCCCGGTATCGGAGACGGCGGTGGTGTCTATCGTGACGGTTGGATTGCCCGAGCCGTCCAGTCCGGAGGCGGCGAACGCATCCAGGGCCCCACCGGTCGCATTGCTAGCCGCGTGGTCCCAGGCGACTCCGACGTCGAAATTCTCCTCGACCCACAGATTGGCCCGGCTGGCGCTGGCCAGCGCAACGAAACAGGTCACCACCAACGCCATTTTTAGCAGATGATGCCTATCCATCATGTCTCGATCTTCCTGAATGTGGCATTCGTTCAGCTTTTCGCTGGACTTCGACAACGACGCCTAACCATTGAAATGTACGTAGCATTCGGCTCTAGCGTCAACCCGAAATTTTCCTTCCGGCAAGCCGCGGGTGCATCTCGCGCGGCGAACGGAGCGAAAGTCCGGATTTGAAAATCACCCGCGCAGGAGGTTAAATGGGTGGGCTTGGCTGGGGCATGGCGCCGTTCGTTCAAACCAGTTCACAACTCTCGGAGCTCATTGATGGACGCCATCGCGATTTCGCGACCGGTTCGATTGGAGTTTGCCCTCAGGCCGGAGGCGCCGGACGCGCGCGGCGAGACCGCGGCCGAGGCGATCCGCGCGCACCTGGGGCTCCAGGTCGAGGCCGTTCGGACGCGCGACTTGTTCACGATTGACGCCGAGTTGGACGCCGAAGCACTCGAGCGAGTCCGCCGCGAGTTGACCGATCCGGTCATCCAGGTTTCGGCCGAGGGACGGCTTGATTTGGATGATCCGCCCGGTTGGGAATGGATGATCGTGATCGGGTTCCGTCCCGGCGTCACCGATAACGTCGGTCGCACGGTCGGCGCGGTCCTCGCCGACCTGCTTGGACGGCCGCTACGCGCGGATGAGGCCGTCTACACGGCGCGCGCCTACCTGCTGCGCGGAGGGGGCCTCTCGCGCAACCACGTCGAATCCATCGCGGAAGGACTCCTCGCCAACACGCTCATCGAAACCATCGAGATCATCGATCGCAGAGAGGCCGAGAACGGATCGCCGGCGGCGACGGTGCCCAGGGCCGGAGGCGAGGTGGAAACTCGGGTGGAGCATATCGGCCTGGAAGGCGCTGACGAGCGCCTGGCGCGGATTTCCGCCGAGCGGATCCTTTCGCTCAGCCTGGCCGAGATGCGGGCGATTCGGGAGCATTTTCAGTCGATCGCGTCCGATCCGGGCCGAATCGCGGAGGGGCTGGATGCAAATCCGACCGACGTCGAGCTCGAAACGCTGGCCCAGACCTGGAGCGAGCACTGCAAGCACAAGATCTTCGCCGCCCGCATCGATTATACGGACGCGGAGGGCAACCGGCGGGTCATCGACTCGCTGTTCAACACGTATATCAAAGCCGCGACCGAGCGGGTCGGCGAGAGGATCGACTGGCTCGTCTCGGTGTTCGACGACAACGCCGGCGTCGTCTCGTTCAACGACCGGCTGGACCTGGTCTACAAGGTCGAGACCCACAACTCGCCCAGCGCGCTCGAGCCCTACGGCGGGGCGATGACGGGGATCGTCGGCTGCAACCGCGACCCGCTCGGGACCGGACTGGGCGCCGAGTTGCTGATTAACGTCTGGGGTTACTGTTTCGCTTCGCCCTTCATCGGCCCCGACGACTTGCCCAAGGGCGCGATGCACCCGCGCCGCCTGCGCGACGGCGTCCACAAGGGCGTGATCGACGGCGGCAACCAATCGGGTATTCCCTACGGGGTGGGTTGGGAGTTCTTCGACCCGCGCTACATGGCCAAACCGATGGTTTATTGCGGCACGGTCGGCCTGTTGCCCAAGCGCCTGTCCGACGGCCGGCGGCCCGGCGAGCGGCAACTGGCGCGGCCCGGCGACCGCGTGGTGATGGTCGGCGGGCGGATCGGCAAGGACGGCATCCACGGGGCGACGTTCAGCTCCGAGGAACTGCACGAGGCCTCGCCGGTCCAGGCCGTCCAGATCGGCGACCCGATCACCCAGAAAAAGATGAGCGATTTCCTGATCGAGGCCCGTGACCGGGGCCTGTTCCGGGCACTGACCGACAACGGGGCGGGGGGGCTGAGTTCCTCGGTCGGCGAGATGGCTCGGGGGCCGGGCGGCGCCGAGGTTGACCTCTCCCGCGCGCCGCTCAAATACGCCGGGTTGCAGCCGTGGGAAATCTGGCTCTCGGAGGCGCAGGAGCGTATGACGCTGGCCGTGCCGCCGGAGCAGCTTGACGAGCTGAGCGCCCTGGCCGCCCGCCGCGAGGTGGAATTGAGCGACCTCGGCGAGTTCAACGCCAGCGGGTCGCTCCATCTGCGTTACGGCGACCTGACCGTGGGTCGTCTCCAGATGCGGTTCCTCCACGAGGGCTGCCCGCGGATGGAGTTGGAGGCCGAATGGACTCCACCCGCGTTTCCCGAGCCGCGGTGGCCTGATCCGGCGGACATGGCCGACCTCTTGCGCCGCCTGCTGCAGCGGCCCAACATCGCCTGCCGCGAGCACAAATGCCGCCAGTACGACCACGAGGTCAAGGGACGCACCGTCGTCAAGCCGCTGATCGGCAAACGGCGCGACGTGCCCTCGGACGCCACCGTTTTCCTCGCCGAATATGACGGGAGGGAGGGGATCGTCCTGGCCCATGGCTTCAACGCCCACTATTCGGACCTGGACACCCATGCGATGGCGGCTTCGGTCGTCGATGAGGCGGTGCGGCGGATCATCGCGGTCGGGGGGCGGCTCGATTGGATCTCGGGGCTGGATAACTTTTGCTGGCCCGATCCGGTCCAGTCCGAGACCACGCCCGACGGCCGCGCCAAACTGGCCCAGCTCGTGCGGGCGTGCCAGGGATTGCACGACACGTGCGTGGCCTACGGCGTGCCGCTCATCTCCGGCAAGGACAGCATGAAGAACGACTCGACGCGCGGCGGGCGGAAGATATCGATCCCGCCCTCGCTGCTCTTCTCGGCGATGGGGAGGATCGACGACATCGGCGGGGCCGTCACGGCCGACGCCAAGGCGTCGGGGGATCGGGTTTACGTCTTGGGCCTCACCCGCGCCGAACTGGGCGGTTCGGAGATCGCCCACCTGCTGAGCGATGAGCAGGGTCTGACCGACGAGAGCCGGACGGTCGGGGGGCGACCGCCTCGGGTGGACGCCGAAGCCGCGCTCGATCTCTACCGGGCCGTCGAGGCGGCCACCGGCGAGGGTCTGGTCCGCTCGCTGCACACGCCGACGCTTGGCGGATTGGCCGCCGGCCTGGCGATGGTCGCGTTTGGGGGTGAGATGGGGCTGGAGGTGGCACTTGGCGGTGTGCCCGCCGACGGCGAGTTGACCGACCTCGAACTGCTCTTCTCCGAATCCAATTCACGTTTCATCGCCACCGTCGCCCCAGAGCGGGCCGAAGCCTTCGAGCGGCGACTCACGGGCTTGCCATGCGCCGAGGTGGGCATCGCGACCGACGCGTCGCGCCTCCGCGTGGTGGGTCAGGGAGGCGGAGAGGTGATCGATGCGGACCTTGCGGAGCTAAAACGCGCTTGGAAGTCTACCTTCGCCGGCCTTTGATTCGCTCATCCCTGTCTGGTTTTTATGTGGCCCACGCTGAAAACTTTTGTCTCCATGCAATCTGAAAATTCGACCGTCGATCGCGCAGGCGGCCATATTAGCTTGCTCTGAGGTGAGGTGGGGGCTACCCTGTCTCTCGGGCTATGCCTAAAAGACGGAAAAACTGAGCCATGAAGACGTGGGCCCACCAGCCGTATTTCCGTCGGGGACGGCCGCTGCGCGCCGTTCGCCGGATGGCTGCGTGGTTGATGCTCGGTGTTCTGTTGGTCCACGGGTTCGGTGAGTGCGCGGTACTATCGCTTACCGCCGCCTTTCCCGATGACCTCTCCGCGGGCGATAGGGTGGTCAGTGACGAGGGGGTTGGCGTTACCGCCCCAAGCCTGGCCGTCAAATGCTCATGCTGCTGCACCGCGAGCTGTCCATTGACCGAGCCGTGTCCCTTGCGGTGGCACACGGACGCCTGTCGCCAAGTCCTCCGATGGTCCCCTCATTCTGGGCCTGGGTTGCCCGGTCCGTCAGTCCCCGCCGGGGTTTCCCCTCTGGCTGGGGTTCAGGTTCCTGGCCCCGTCACAAGCTCTGATCGTCGCCGAACCCGAGGCCGTGGCTCAGCCCGCTCCAAATGCGGAAAAGGCTCGGCCTCCCATTCTATCCATCGATCCACCCCCTCCTCGAACCTTCGCGAGCTAAGACATCTCGATTCGAGATCCGAACCACGCCTGATGCTGGGACGCGCGCCGCGGCGCAACGTATTGCGATATCCCCAGGCGGCTTGACCGTACCCTTTGCTGAATAGGAGGAGTGTCCGATGACAACGAAGATAAAAAAGACCGGGTTTACATTGATCGAACTGTTAATCGTCGTGGCCATCATCGCGATCTTGGCCGCGATCGCCGTCCCTAACTTTCTCGAGGCGCAGACGCGTTCGAAGGTCTCGCGCGTGAAGGCCGACATGCGGTCGGTCCGGACCGGCCTGGAGTCATACGCCGTGGATTATCAGAAGTATCCGCCCAACCTGCTGGACGAGCTCGGCCGGACCAACGTGATGAACATGGCCGACGGGAAAATGCCGTTCGTTCCATACACGCTGACCACGCCCGTGGCGTATATGACCGACGTCCCGCTGGACCATTTCAATCCCCGGATCATGATGGACCACACGCATTCATTCATGTACTTCAACCCGCTCAACACGCCCGACGACGCGAATCGCCAGGCCTACCGGGCCGCCGTCGAGGGCTACGCGATGATGGAGGCGGGCAAGGTCCATCCCCCCCATTGGGTGCTCGTTTCATCGGGTCCCGACAAGGAACTGGGGACGATGGCCCAGGAAGTCGGCGTGCAGGGCGATCTGCCGCTTTACATGATCATGACGATGGGCATGGGCGGTGGCATGGGCATGGAGATGAACCACGGCATGCTGCAATACGACCCGACCAACGGGACGGTGAGCGGCGGCGATATCGTGCGGTTTGGGCCTTGAGCCGCCGCGCCGTTTCATCGCGGCGCCCTTGGGTTTATGCGGAAGGCGCGCCGGTCTCCGGGGACGCTTGGGCAAGGCCCTTCTCGCTTCCGCATGATTCGCAGTATGGAAGCAGCGCATGGCGGACCGAGTCGCAGCTTTCGCATTTTTCGTAGAGCTTCTCGCCGCATGAGGGGCAGGTGTAGGGTTGCTCGTCTTGCGGCTCGGAAGTCGCTGGACCGGGCGTCGGGCCGCGGGGGCCTTTGGGGGTCCAGGTGGCGTGTTTGAGCGGGCCACGCAGGATCGGGTGTTGGCAGATCGGGCAGACGTGGCGACCGTAGGCCGAGCGGTACTGTTTGATCAGCCAGCCGAGCTTGGGCGACGTGGCCGTGCGGATCATCTGGATGAGGAACGCCAGGACGATCACGATCCCCACGGCGATGGCGATGTACTTGAAGAACTCGGCGGGGAAATGCTTGTGCATGACCAGCGCGAGCCGCCAGCACGTCGCAATCAGGATCGCGTTGAGAATCGGGGCATGGGGGCTTGTCCTCTTTTTCATGACCATGACCGCCGCGATCAGGGTTAGCGGCAGGAGAAAGAGCAGTTTCAGCGCCGCCACCTTGAACCGATGGCGCTTGCGGAGTTTATTGATCTCCGTATTGGCTGGCTCCCGGCTCTTTTTGATCTCCTCTTCGAGGCCCCTGACCTGTTCCTGAAGATCACGTTGACGTTGGCTTAAGCCCGCGATCTGTTCGTTGGCTTCTTGGAACTTCTTCTGGTTGGCGAGAAAGAGGCTCTCGCTTGCGGCGAGGGCCTGGACTTCGGCCGGCGACGGCTTGACCTCGTTCTCGAGGTTGAAGCGATGCATCTCCAGGAGCTGGTTCATCGTCTCGCGCGAACTCTCGGCGCTCCCGCGAAGGATTTGCTGGATTTCCCGCTGGTTCTTGATCCGTCTTTCGATATCCTCGTTTTCCGCGCGCAGGTCTTTGACCTGCGCGGTCTTCTGCTGATCAACGTATTGCTTCTTGACTTCGGCGTAGTCGGGATGCTCGATATCGCCGATGTCCTTGAGCACGAATCCGAGCAGCCCAAACAGCAACAACGTCAACAGCGCGCCCAACGCAAGGATGAAGGAACGATGCAGGCGCGAACCGCTTTGTCTCGCGTTCCGAGTCATTGGAAGGTCCCTCCCCAAACGAAGGGTGTGGGAAGCCCGGGATCTAGGGCTACCGCGTGGAAATCGCGCCGCCGAGCCGAACCCTTTATGGATTGCCGCCGGGCGGTTGGGGGGATTGGAGGCCCAATAGTTCGACGGTGGTTCGACCCTGCCTGAGGCCGCGTCGGACGTCGGCTTCACGTTCTTCGCGCCGGCGCGCCGCGTTGACGGCCTCTTCCATCCGACCCGGTTCGAGGACGACCGCCCCATCCTCATCGGCCACAATTACGTCACCGGGGTTGACCGTGACCCCGCACAAGCCGATGGGTTCGTTGACCCGGCCGGGCTGCTCCTTGGCCATCGCGCGAATCGAAATGCCGCCATAGAGAACCGGCACGCCCAGCTCCCGGATGGCGCGTGAATCGCGGATGGCGCCGTCGGTGATGATGCCCGCGATGCCGCGACCCTTGGCGGCCAGCGCCATGAGGTCGCCGATGACCGCCCGACTCCGGTCCGCTCCCGTGGCGATCACGAGGACGACGCCCTTGGGCACCTCGGCGAGCGCCAGATGGACGGCCAAATTGTGGCCCGGATCAATGGCCACCGGAAACGCCGGCCCCGCCATGTGCAAGGGCGTGAACAACGGATGGAGGCCGGGATCGAAAACACTGGGAGCCGGGACGACCGACCCGATCGTGGCCGAAGTGAAGTCCGACAGTTGAAGTGTCGTATCGCCCGTCATCATACTCAGCCTTTCGCAATCGGTGTTCATCGTCAGTTCCCGGCGGGGCCGGGCGTCCGGTGCGGCGAGTTATTCGAGCCGAAACTCCGCGCCGGGCGTGAAATCAGTGTGCGCGTAATCGATCATCCCGTGCAGGATGAGGGCGGCGACCGGGTCGTCGAGCATCGGGAGCGATAGGTTGAAGGTCGAGATGAGCAGCCGCCCCTCGCCGCAACGGAATTGCATCAGCGTGGCGCTGATCTCGGTCCACGAAGTGTTCGCCATCGAGTCGCGCGGGATGGAACGGAACAAGTTGCCGTGCGCGCCGGCCAGCACGTCATTCCAGTTCTCGGATTTGACGCCGCCGATCACGCGCTCGGGCCAGGCCTTCTTAAACGGCCAGACGTAAGGGTTCTCGAACTTCACGCTGTCGAAGACCCCCAGCCCCTTGCGCGCGTAAAATGAATCGCTGTGACCGCCCTGAAACTTGCGACCGAGAAACAGGTCGTTCCTGGCCAACAGGTTTTCGATGGGCAGGATTCTCGGAAGGGTCCGGCGTTCCCAGTAATCGCTCTCGCGGTTGATCAGCATGATCGCCGTTCCCCCTTGATTCACATAATCCTGGACCGCCGCGTCGAAATTCTGTGGGCCGACCAGGACCACGGGTTTGGGGTCCGCGTCGAGACCCACGGGCTCATACCCCAATAGCGAGAAACGGTGGGATTCGAGGCCGTGCACGGCGATCCGTTTGTTCTTGGTCGCCCGCCGAACCTTGCGCGGATAGATCCAGGCGCGCTCATAGTTCTCCGAGACCGTTTTGCCCTCACCGGTCACCAGCCGCGCGTAGAGCCGCCGCTCCGAGGAATCCTGGACCTCGGGCAGTCGCACGGCGATATCGCCCACGCGCTTGACGTGACCACGGGGCAGCGTCACGCCGGAGATCTCACCGCGCAGGTCCGAGCCCTCCAGCCACCAGACCACCTTGGCGTCTTCGAGGTCCTCCGCGCCGAAATGCGAGACGTAAACGCTCGCGTAGAGGTTTTCCCCCTCCCAATAGTTCTTGCGCGTCTCATCAATGATGACGAGGTCCTGGGTCCAGATCTTCGCCAGTTCGTCACCGTACACCTTGATGTCCTTGTAAAAGTCGATCTCTCCGACGGGGTGGGGCGCCGAATCGAAGAGCCAGGCGACAAACCCCGATAGTTCGGGATTCATCCGCATGACCTGGGTCTGGTCCTTCAACCCCCAGTAGTGGTACCAATCACTCGCCTCGACGTATCCGTCCCAGCCGCCGTAGATCTGGTCGATGTGCCAACTGTCGAAGCGCTCCTCGAATCCGATCAGGTCCCACTGCGCCGGCATGGCCGACTTGGTCTGCCTCGCCTGGAACCACCACGGCTCCTCGCCGCCCCACTTCTCCTTGATCTTCTTGATGTTGTAGACATAGGGCGAGGGCGCGAACTCGGTCACCAACACGGGTTGTTCGACCCAGCGGATCTGGGACCAGATCTCACGCGAGGTCGCGGGGTAGCGCGCCTCGCCGCCCTCGGCGAAAAACGTCGGGAACCCGGGATACGAATGCACGTCCTCGATGTCGGACTTGCCGTGATTGCCGATGTAGTTGAGTTCGTTCAGGTAGGCTCCGCCGGCGTTGTCCAGAACGAACCGTGTCCCATCGAGAACCTTGATATGGTCATAGAGCTTGCCCGCGATCGTCTGGAACTCCATCGGCCCCAGTCCGAACGACTCATTAAACAATTCCCACACCGCCATCGAGGCATGGTTGCGGTCGCGCAGCACGACCCGCGCCCACTTGTCCTTGTAGCGTCTAAAACCATCTTCCCCACCGATCCCCTCGGTGGGGGTCCACGGGCCGCCTTGCATGATCAACACGCCCATGCGGTCGGCCCAATACATGAACCGCGGGTGCATCGGCCGCAGCGGGACGCGCAGGAAGTTGACCCCCAGCGACTTGGCCTTGGCGATGTCGCTTTGGATTTGCTCGTCGGTCGGGTAGGCATATGGGGGCGGCTCGTGCCAATTGACGTCAACCGCGCCGCCGAACGGCCCCGGGTCGGCCCCGCCCCCGACGATGTAGATGGGTTTGTCGTTGAGCAGTATCCGGCCTTCGTGCGTCGAGAGCTTGCGCATCCCGAAATCAATGGCGGCCGTATCCAACCGCCGGCCCGCGCCGTCCGTTAAACTAACCTCGGCGCGATAGAGATGGGGATGATCGATGTCCCATAGCCTCGGTTCAGGGATTTCGACGATCAGTTCTTGCTCCACGAATAGGCCCGCCGATTCTTCCGGCAGCCGCATCGTGGCCTGGATTTCGTGACGGACCCCCTCGGGGCCGATCACGGAGACATCGAGCATCAGTCCCTCATTCGCAAGCTCTTGGGTCGCATAAACGGCCACGCGGGCCTTGGCTTGCGAGTGATCGATATCGGGCACCATGAAGATACTGGAGACAAAGCTCTTTCCGGTCGCCTCGATCCATACGTCACGCCACAGGCCGCTGATGCGGACCAGCGAATGCGTGTCCATGAAGAAGCTGGTTCCCTTGGGGGGATCGGTGACCTCGATCGTGATCGTGTTCTCCGCGCCGACGTTGACCAGTTCCGTGATGTCGAGCAGGAAGGGGGCCTGGGCGCCGTCGGTCTTACCCGCCGGTCGACCGTTGACCCAGACGGCGCCGTAATTGTCGATGCCATGAAACCCCACGGCGATCCGCTTGTCCGCGAATTCCGCGGGAATCGAGAAGCGCCGCTCATACCAGCCCGTTCCCGTGTAGTCGCGCAAGCTCTCGTCGGCCAACTGCCAGGGCAGGGGGACGCGGATGGTCAGCTCGTCGACCTTGGCGCCGTTCATCCAGCCCTCGGCAATCCCCACTTGCTCGGGGTCGCGCCGAAACCGCCAGGGACCGTTCAGATCGATGATGTGGTCCCGCTCCAGGCCGACCATGACCTTGTCGGGATGCTCCACCGACCCAACGGCCCCGGCCGGGGGAGAAACCAGCGGGTAAAGAAGCAGGAACAACGCCAAACAGCGCGTCGAATTGGCATGACGAATCATAATTTGGAACCTCGCTCGAAATTATCGGAATTAAACGCTTTCTTGCAGCTCCCTTTAGAGGAGCCGTAATCGTATCCATGCCGCACCGGCTTGTCAATTGCCGGCCGAGGACCGCCGGCCTCGCCGCAATACGGCCTTTGGGGAGGCGGGGGAAAGAGGGACTTAAGGGAACCTCTAAAAACACGGTTTGCAGTCGTCCCTACGGGACTCCAATTCGTTATCGGTTTGATTTCCCGCCACTTGCGTGGCGGGCTGAAAGCAATCGTCCCTGCCGGGACTGAATTTTTAGAGGTGCCTTGTATAAGTCCAAGACAGGCCCCTTACGGCTTTTTGAGGATGACGATGAGTTCGGGCGAGGTGTCCTCTGATGGCTTTTTCGGATGGGGGGAATTCGACATTTTGTGATTCACGACGCGTTGGTTGCCGCATTTTCGGCGCGGGGGCAATCGTTCCTGACCGATGCCCCGCTCCGTCAAAACCTTAAGGGGACCGTATTGACCCTAAGCCCTGAACCCTCTCCCCTCTCCCCTCACTCCCCAACCACCGTCACGACCACCCTCCGCTCACGAGGTTTGATGTCGCATTCGAGGTGGAATATCTGCTGCCATGTCCCCAGGACCGGGGCGCCGGCGCTGATGGGGACGGTCAGGCCAGGACCCATCAGGGTGGCCTGGAGGTGGGAGTGGCCGTTGCCGTCGCCCCAGGCCCGTTCGTGGCCGTAATCGCGGCTGGGTGGCATGAGCTTATCGAGGATTTCGGGCATATCGCGCTCGAGCCCCGGCTCGAACTCGATGGTCCCGACCGTCGCCGTCGAGCCGACGTTGAACACGTGCGCCAGGCCGGTGCGGATGCCCGAGGCGCGAATCACGCCCGCCACCTCGCCGGTGATGTCGTGCATATCGCGATGCCCGCTCGTGCGCACGCTGATCTGGTCCTGATGGATCATGATTCGGACACTTTCTCCTTCGGCGTTGTGGTGAGAGCCTTGGCCAGCCGCTCGCACTCCTTGAGATCCAGTTTGCCCGAACCCAACATTGGCAACGCATCGATCCGAAAATAGGCGTCGCGTCGCGGGATAAACAGGTTAGGCAGGTCGGCCGCCGCCAGCTTTTCGCCAAGTCCGTCAATCTGGGTGTCGTCCAAGGTGTGAAGGACCACCAGCCGCTCGCCCTTGGTCTGGTCGGTCGTGGCGGTCACGACAAGCCGCTTCTCATCCCTGATCCCGAGCACCTCGTGCATCTTGTCCTCGACGGTCCCGTGGGGGACCATCTCGCCGCCGATCTTGCTGAAGCGCGAGAGCCGCCCGGTGATCGTGATAAAACCGTCTTCGCCGATGGCGCCGATGTCGCCGGTGTTGTACCAGCCGTCGCGCAGCGCCTCGGCCGTTTTCTCGGGCTGGTCCAGGTAGCCCTGCATGACGTTGGCCCCGCGCACCCACAACAGGCCCGATTCCCCAGGCCCCAGCCGTTCACCGGTTTCCGGGTGCGAGACCCGCACCGCGACACCCGGCAGCGGCTTGCCGATCGACCCGCGTTTGTGCCCGGTCTGATGGAATCCGGGAGAGCGATAATCGTCCGTGTTTGCCGTCACGACCGGGGCGCACTCGGTGGCGCCGTAGCCCTGGAGCGGCTCGATGCCGAACTTCTTCAGGAACGCCTGGCGCACGGCGTCGGGCAATCGCTCCGCCCCCGTCATGACCAGGTTCAGTCCCCCGAACTGCCCCGGGTCCATGCGCCGCTGATAGAACTGCATGAAAGTCGGCGTGGTGACCATCAAGGTGACCTTGTGCTCTTCGCAAAGCTGACCGATCGCGCGGGTATCGAGCGGATTGACGTGGAAGACCGACCCGAACGGCGCACAGATCGGCGCCCACAGCGAGACCGTGTATCCGAACGAATGGAAAAACGGCAGCACGCCGAGCAGCCGGTCGCTGGGCCAGAAGCCGATGGCCTGCAGGAAACTGTCGATGTTGGCCGTGATGTTGAAGTGCGAGAGCATCACCCCTTTGGGCAAGCCGGTCGAGCCGCTCGAGAAGATGATGGTGGCCAGGTCGTCGGGCCCGGCGTGGCGCAGCGCCCCGCAATAGTGCTCGATGGCCCGCGCCGGCAGCAGGCGCGCCGCCAGGACCGCCCCCGCGACCTCCAGCGCCCCCGGTTTCGGCGTCCGCAGGTCCTCGATGTAGACGGCCTCGGCCGGCGATTCCAGCTTCACCATCTCCAGGAACTTGCGCGAGGTGACGACCGTGCGCAGGCCCGTGCGCGCGGCGCAGCCGTCGAGCACTTCCTGGCCGATCGAGTAGTTCAGGTTGACGACCGTCCGGCCCGTCAGCGCGGCGGCGTAGTTGACCAGCGCGGCCCCCACCGTCGGCGGCAGCATCACGCCCACCCGCTCCTGGTCCGCCCAGGCCTTGCGCAGCCGCCGCGCCAAGATGATCGAGCCCCACAACGCCCGGCCCATGTTGATGGGAGGCGTCAGCGAGTCGGTCATCGCGAACTGGCGCCAGTGGCGTCGGCAGTTGTGGATCATGCGCCGATGGATGAGCGGCAGGTCGCCCTTGGCGGCGATGGCCGTCTCCGCGCTCAGTTCCTGGATCGCCTGGCGCAGGTCGAACGCGCTCACGCCCGGCTCCCGCGGCGGCCCGAACGCGATCCGCAGCGGATACGGAATCTGCCGGGGCCGCTTCCAGAAGAACTTGCCCGCCTGAAAGCTGAAAATGCTGCCCCACACCCCATCCAGGTAAACCGGCACGACCGGCGCCGGGTTGTCCTTCAGGATGCGCTCGTAACCCCGCCGAAACGGGAGCAGCATGCCCGTGCGAGTGATCTGGCCCTCGGCGAAGATGCAGACCACGTCGCCGTCGCGCAGCGCCTCGCCCGCCGTGCGCAGCGAGTTGATCAGTTCGCGCGGTCCCTGGCGCGAGCTGATCGGGATGCTGCGCGTGGACCGCAGGAAGAAACCCATCAGCCGCTGTTCAAAAAAACCCTCAAAAGCCACGAACCGGATTGGGCGCGGCGAGACGGCCATGAGCAGGATCGCATCGATGAACGAGACGTGATTGCTCACCAGCAGTGCCGGTCCCTTGCTCGGGACGTTTTCCAGGCCGAGCACCCGAATGCGGTAAAAGGTCCTCGCGAAAGCAAAGCCGATAAACCGGACGAGGGCCTCCGGCGTCAGGATCAGCACCACGATCGTGCCGATCAGCGTCACCAGCGACACGAAGAGGTAAATCCCATTGGGAGTGACCTCGATGGCGTTCAGGCCCTTATAAATGGCCACGCTCAGGAGCATGGCGACGTTGGTCGCGTAGTTGGTCGCCGCGATGATCCCGCCGCGGTCGCGCGGGTCGGCCCGCTGCTGCAGGATGGCGTTGAGCGGGACCGAAAACAACCCGGCGCCGACCCCGAGCAGGAACAGCGCCCCGATCATCAGGAGCCGGTTCTCGGGGCCGCCGAACGCCAGCGGAAAAGCGAACAACGCCATGACCAGGCTCCCCAGCGGCACTAGACCCGGCTCTATGCGCTGGCGCGAGATCCACCCCGTCAGCGCCGAACCCGCGCCAATCCCCGCCGCCAGCACCCAGTAGAGCCGGTTGGCGCCGACGTCGCTCATCCCCAGCGAGGCCTTGCCCCAGACGTTGGCGTGCGTGAGCAGCAGCAGCCCCAAGCCCCAGAAAAAGGCCAATCCCAGCACCGTGCGCGCCAGGGCCCGGTCTCGGGCGATGATCGAGAAATAGCGTTTGAGTTCGGGGAAGAAGTAAAGCGGCACGTCGCGCCGGGGCTGAGCGCGCGGGGTCACCGGGATGCCCCACCCGGCGGCCAGACCCGCCACGGCCAAGGCCACCAGGACGATCATGAGAATGTAGAGCCGATCGGGCCGGCCGGCCGTGGAGTCGGGCCGCAGCAGGTCGAACACCTCGTTGGTCAGGGCCATCCCCAGGATGATGGCCAGATACGTCGTCATCGCCACCACGCCGTTGGCCCAGGCCAGGCGCTGCTCGGGCACCAGCTCGGGGATGATGCCGTACTTATTGGGGCTGAAAAACGCGCTCTGCACGTACATCAGAAACAGGACGCCGATCAGCCCTAGCAGCATCCCTTGGCTGGGTCCGCCCGCCCCCGCCGAGCCGGCCACGACGACCAGCCCGATCGTCATGATCCCTATCTCGGACACCTTGACCAACAGCGTCAGGTTGCGTTTGCTGAACTTATCCGCCAAAAAGCCCGCCCAGCAGGAAAAGATCAGGTACGCGACGGGGAAAAGGGCCGCGATGCGCGCATTGTAGGCGGCGTGCTGGTCCGACTCCCCGCCATACATCATGATCACGTAGGACATCAGGATGATTTTGAAGGCGTTGTCGCTGAACGCGCCCTGAAACTGCAGGGCGACCAGGCGCCAGAATCCTCGCTCTGGGCTGGGGACGGAGGCCGGGGTGGTGGGATCGGGCATTCGACGGTGTCCTTGAGGTCCGCGAGGGCGAGGCCGCACCATTTTGGGCGGCCTGGGGGTCTCAGGCAAGCGATTTCGCGGTTCGGGCCGCCCGGCGAGCGCCAACGCCGGGACAACTCACAGCCTATTCGATTGATACCATTAGACTTACAAACCGGCAAAGGACGGCTCGGCGACGCCCGCCAGAGGCAGGCGGACCAAGCTGAAGGCCGCTCAATGGGATGTGAATCACTGAATTCACTTGAGATCCGTGCCTCTATAGTAACTGGGTGGCCGCCGCTTCGGGTTAGATGGTGTGTATTTTCCCGACTCACGCCCAACGGAAAAAGGTGGGTGGGGGCTTTATTTTGTTTGACAGTCCCCAAGAATTGACCCACAATTTCGGCCATAAAACTGTACGAGTGACAGGACTATCCTCACGCGTGGAGGTTTAAGATTCGAGGTTTGGCGAGCGAGGGATTTCCCCACTGATGGGTCATATCACGCGTTCGCCAGCCCAAAGGTTTATTTGTTTTCCGAATCAAAAATTGGAATTATGGTAAGTCTGCTTCACGCCGTTACAGATCGGGTGAGGCGGAGTTAGTTTTCCAAAAGGATTCAATAGGAAGGAGGGTTGCATCGGGACGCCGAGGAGTGGTGTCCCCCCCAAACGTTGCGTTTCGAGCAACGTTTTCCAAGAACGGCTGTTTGAAGGGCTTTTCAGTCCATCATCTTTAACGCTTTGAGAGGGAAGAACATTCATGAAGCATCGGACTTACCTTAAGATGTTTGCGGCACTGGCCTTGTTGGCCGGGTGCCTGACGACGGCGCATGCGGCCCATTCGGGTGGCAGTGAGTTGTTCTGGGAAGACTTCGGCTCAGGCCCCGTGGATTCGGGCGTGTGGAGGAGCTGGGGCCATGATCCACCCAATTTCCATTCCGAAGCCATTGACTTTGGCGGCGGCGACTATGCCCTGCTCCAGGGCAATAGCGCATTGAATTGGAGCGTGGGCGCCGAGACGGTCATGAGCTTCAGCCGGGCCAACAACCTGAGTTGTACCTTCACGTTCTGGGGATTGGACGATTCCGCTGCTCTGGGCCTTGATTTCGTCCACCAGTACCCCGGCGCGTCGGGCATCCACGGGCCCTTGCATAGCAGCGACAACTCCGCAGCTATCTACGCCGACATCGAGTGCGGCCTCGACTTTTGGTGGAACGGAACCGGGCATTCCGAAGGCAACTCGGTTCAAACAGGCCCGGCGCTGAGCCCGGCGTTCTTCGCGGCTTCGAACCGCGGGGACGATGGCGATATGACCACCAAGGCCGGCGGCATGACGATCGAGGTCGCGCTTGGTGACGTTATGGGTTGCATGATGCGCTGGACGAAAAACGGCGGCATATCGTGGACCGAGGAATGGGACACCCGCGGAGATGCGACGTGGCGTAATAAAGCCGACGACGCGGACTTGGCCACCGGCAGTTCCGCGCAGGTATACGTCGGTTTTGGGCCGGCGCAAGGCGGTGTTGTGTTCGACGACATCTACGTCCAGGACGACCTTAACCGGATTCCGGTTGAGCTCTCCGAGTTCACGCTCGAATAGAGTTCCTCGGTATCGCACTGCGATTCCGAAGTGCAAGATTGCGGGGAGGTTTGCTCGTTTGACGAGTGGGCCTCCCCGCTCCTCCTCTCCCCTGAATCCCCCCTGATCGGACATCGGTGCGCGAAAGGAGTGTTGTTTGGCTTGCCGTGTTATATGCTTGGCGTTAGGACGATTTAAAATCAACCATTCAGACCCTATATCGATGCTGGAGGGAAAATAATGAATGTGACGAAAAGACTATTCTCCGTTGTGACCGCGATTTTCATGCTGGCCGCCGCCGCTCCGAGTTGGGCGCAAGTCTTAAGCGAGAACTGGAACGACGGTGACATCGGTTCGGATTGGCAGGTTCAGGGTCACACCCCTTTCGGCGATCCGGCACTGGATGCCCGGGCCGAGTTGGTGGAGGTCTCGACCGGGGACTTTGCCCTGTTCCTCGCCAACGGGCCCAGCGACTGGCAGGTCAAGGCTCTGAGTGCGCAGTCCTTCCCCAGAGGTGACAACACGCGAGTGACGTTTTCATTCTGGGGCGATGATCAAACCCTGTTCGGCGCCGGCGGCCAAGTTTTCCCCGGCGCGGCGGCCATCTCGGGTCCCTGGCAGACTACGGGCGACATTGCCGGCGGTGGCAGCTTCAGCGAAACCATCGACGCGGGCGTCGACTTTTGGTGGAACGCGCTGGCGTGGGAGGAGAGCGGCGGGGCCACCGGCCACGGCTGGGACCCGGACAGCAAAAACCCAACGCTTAGCGATTTATTCATGGCCTCGTATGGTAACGCCCGCTCCAAGGAAACGCGCATGATCATCCGGGTCTGGCTCGGGAATGAAAAAGGCGCGGCGATGGATTTTTCGTTTGATCAGGGCGAGACCTTCACCGCGGCCGCAACCGCGCTGGACGGCACCGTCATCGACACGCGCGGGATGGACGAGCACAATCTTACCCCCAACGGGGCCGTCCCCACGGGGACCACCAGCCCCTTGTGGGTCGGCTGGTCGCCCTTAACCTCGGGTATCTTTATCGACGACATCAAGATCGAAACCGATTCCAACAATGACGGCCAGGATCCGCCGTTCGGCGGCGACGGCGGGGCTGGCGGCGCCGGCCTGCCGTGGACCGAAAGTTGGGATTCGCTGGATCTCGACACCACCAAATGGACGACCGCGGGACACAACCCGCCGATGTTCCACATGGCGCCGATCGATCCGGGCGACGGCGATCTCGCCTTCCTGATGGGGAACATGGCCCTGGACTGGTCGACGAAACTGCGCAGCAAAGACAGTTGGCCGCGCGGCGAAAACCTGCGCTGCACGTTCGACTTGTTCGGCCTGGACGACAGTGCCCGGCTTGGCATGGACTTCGCCCATCAGTACCCCGGAGCCTCGGGCTTCCACGGTCCGTTCCACAGCACCCCCATTATCGGCGAGAACATCTACGCCACGATTGACGCCGGCATGGACTTCTGGTGGAACATAATAGGCTTCGAGGAGGGGGGACAGGCCACGGGCCTCCAAACCGCGAACTTCAGCATCGACGATGCATTCCATGCCGCCATGCATCCCGCGGGTCGTGATCCGGAGGAAGCGGTGGGTCGCGATACCGGCATCAAGATGCGCTTCTGGGCCGGCGACGTTTCAGGGTTCTTTATGGAATGGTCGCTCGACGGAG